>CAZGXE010000063.1:0-7223 GCA_964529605.1 uncultured Candidatus Bathyarchaeia archaeon
TAACACTAGGATGATCGGGGCTTCAGCAGCCATATTTACATTGGCATCTATAATCATGCTTGTTAAGCCGCTTAAGTTCTCTTGGCTCTTCTTCATGCCTCTAGGGTTGGTTGCCATACTCTACTTTATCTACAATGTTCTCGCAGTTTACTACTTTAGTGTTAGTGGATTCAGCATAGGCTACTGGGGGCACATCATAGGTTTTCTGATAGGGATACCCCTCGGTGTGGCTTGGAGCCGAGGAAGATGGAAGAAAAATTTATTGATAGCAATTATACTTCTCATCTTATACTTAACTGTGACCAGCTTGATTCAAATATGGTTATCATAGAATTGCCTCTTTCCAAAAATGTTAAGAACCATATATAACTAATGAATTTTAAGTTGATCTATATTCAACTATAAGATTGGCGCGTTGATTGTTTAAGATAAACCTGCGGGAAGATTGGGGTTCACGATGAAAATTTACTTTGGAGTGTGTGGTATTGGGTATGGGCATGCAGGACGATGCATACCGATAGCCAATGAACTTCGGAGGAGAGGCGCTGAAATATTGTTCTCAACCTATAAAGACGCTGTTGACTACATTAGGGAAGAGGGTTATCCAGTCGTTGAACCCCCCTCAATGGAGGCTATGGTTAAGCCTGATGGAACAATAGATTTCAGGCAGACTATGATTAATCCAGGCCCATTCATAGCAGCCCTCACATTTACAAGGCAAGTTGAAGCTGAAATTAAGTTTATGAGAGCGTTTAAGCCGGATGTTGTTGTTTCAGACTCGCGTGTTTCACCTCTGCTAGCTGCGAGAACGCTTAACATCCCGAATATAAGTATGGTCAACCAGTTCCAGATAATAATACCCCGAAAAAAGAGGCTTCTTAGACTTGCGAAGCTCGTGGATACCGGTGAGCTTGCATTAATCGGTAAGATATGGGTTAGCGGAACTGTTCCGCTTCTAATCCCAGACTTTCCTCCGCCATACACCATATCGGTTGGAAACCTTAGAATGCCAATGGCATACTATAGGCATGTGAGATTTGTTGGTCCAATTCTTCCAATCTATCCTGAGAATCTACCGAGAAAAGAGGCGATACGTGAAAAACTCGGGCTGGATCTGGATAGGCCTTTGATATTTGCGCCTATAAGCGGTCCCTTAAAGGAGCGAGCTTACATAGTTGGAACTCTGAAAAAGATTTTCAGAGATTTCCCAGAAGAATATCAAGTTATCATGTCTACTGGAACCCCTAGTAATCCGATTAAAATTGTTAAGTATAGACCCCACGTGGCTATTTATAACTGGATTCCCAACAGATTTGAATATTTGAAGGCGTCAGACCTAGTAATATCTAGAGCCGGACATGGAACATTAACGCAGAGCATATACTATGGTAAGCCTATGGTGCTTATACCAACGCCAAGCCACACTGAGCAGATAAATAATGCCCAAAGAGTTAAAGAGATGGGTATAGCTGAAGTCATAGAGCAGAGGAGCGTGACTGAAGGAACCATCATTAAAACAGTCCAGAGGATTCTATCAGATTCCTCCTACAGAAGGAAGGTTGAGGAAATAAGGGAGAAAGTTATAAAGATAAATGGATTAAAAACTATAGTTGATATGATCCTGAAGGTTGCTGAAGGAAAACTTCCATAAAATATTAAATCTGCTCATTCGTGTAGGCAGTTGGCGGCTGCATATAATTCATCCCAAGCACATAAATTTCGGCGCTTTCCTTTCTGCTGGCCTTCGGCTTAAAAATCTTAACCCGCCTAAAATATTTTCCAGCCTTTCTTAGGAACTGATTAAAGAGATCGCCTTGGAAAACCTTCGTGAGGAAGTTTCCCCTTCTCCTAAGCACGGATAACGCTATCTCTAGGGCGCATTCCGCAAGCTCTATCTGACGTGCATGATCTAATTCCCATATTCCTGAAATGTTTGGTGAGATATCTGAAATCACCACATCTGCTGGATGCGGCAGTATGGCCCTTATCCTTCTCACAGCGTCCTTTTCCCTAATGTCGCCAACAATTGTGTAAACATTTTCATAGTTCAGAGGCCTAATTTCCCTTAAATCAACTCCTAAAACAAAACCGTTCTCACCTACAATCTGTCTTGCAATCTGTAACCATCCGCCGGGAGCTGCGCCCAAATCGACAACAACATCATTAGGCCGTATAAAACCGTATTTCTCTACAGCTTGTAGGAGCTTGTATGCTGCACGCGACCTATATTTTTCCTTTTTAGCTTTCCTATAATAGTGATCTCTTCTTCTAGTAGGCCATCCTTTAGACAAGAAATTATCCACCGCGCAAAAACATTATGAGTCTTCTTCAAGAATCCATCGGGTTAACTTATCGCAATCATTTGGAGATATATTGCCGCCAGCGCCGCACCTTGAATTTTCCTTACATGAGAGGCATGGGCAATTCAATATTGAATCTATGGAGACTGGGCGGCGCTTAGAGTAAAGTCTATAGGTCCATCGCCCCCTAGAAAGCTCCGGTTCACGGTAAATTAAACCCTTATTCTCAAGCCTAATCGAGATCCGGGATCCTTCTCTGCTACTGGCATTCATTTCACGCCAAAGCTCAGATTGCAGGATGCCCTTCTCACCGCTTCTCACTATTATATCCAGAGCCTTCCGCTCGAGATCATTCTGCTTCGGCATTTAATCCTCCCTTAATTTTCCCAACATCCTTAAGCTAATATATAATTAATAATGCTGAACCCCGCACATAAATATTATTGAATAAACCCGATGGAATGTGTACTCTTAACCTTTAAGAGCATCATCATCTTTATTGTAATTTTATGCAAACCCTCTATTGTCTAGGCATTGAAAGCACAGCTGATGACTTCGGAGTTGGAATAGCTTCATCCAACGGTGAAGTATTGGCTAATGTTAACAGCGCTTATATCCCAGAGAAGGGCGGAATCCACCCGAGAGAAGCCTCTAGACATCACGCTATAATAGCTGGCGAAACCATAACCGAGGCCTTCAGAATAGCTGGGATAAAACCGAGAGAAATAGATGTAATAGCCTTCTCTCAGGGACCCGGCTTAGGACCATGCCTAAGAGTTGGCGCAACGGCTGCGAGGGCCCTAGCCGCATACTTAGGTAAGCCTCTCATCGGAGTTAATCATTGTCTAGCCCATATAGAGATAGGTAAAATGATAAGTGGAGCTGAAGATCCGGTTACCCTCTACGTCTCTGGAGGAAACACAATTGTAGCAGCGTTCGAAGAGGGGAGATACCGCGTGTTTGGTGAGACGCTGGACATAGCCGTCGGAAACTGCCTAGATGTGTTCGCTAGGGAAGCCGGGTTGAAGCCTAAAGTCAGCAAGCCTTTAGGCGCAGTCGTTGAAGAGCTAGCATCTAGGGGTGAAACGTTCATACAGCTACCCTACACTGTAAAGGGCATGGATCTATCCTTCAGCGGACTGCTAACGGCGGCGATTAATCTGCTGCGCAGGGGAAAACATTCTCTTGAGGACATATGTTTCAGCTTTCAAGAGATAGCCTTCTCCATGCTCACTGAGGTAACTGAAAGAGCTCTAGCGCACACCGAAAAACCTGAAGTCCTATTGACTGGTGGAGTTGCAGCGAATAAAAGGCTTCAAGCAATGCTCAAAATAATGTCCGAAGAACATGATGCACGCTTCTGCGTTGTGCCAAAAGAGTATGCGACAGACAACGGTGCTATGATAGCGTGGACTGGAATCCTATGCTATAAGCATGGGATGACCATACCGGTTGAGGAGAGCCTTGTAAGACTCAAATGGAGGCTTGATGAGGTTGAGGTCCCATGGTTAGCTCACAATAAAATTTCATCAAGGTGATTGTTTGATGGGTATATTGATAAAAAGGGGAGCTGAAGCAAGCATATACCTCGAAGAATGGTGCGGTCGGAAGGTTATATTCAAAAGGAGGCAGCCGAAGAAGTATCGGATACCCCAGCTTGATAGACTGCTTCAGACCCAGAGAACAAAGCATGAGCCGCAAATAATGCATAAGGCTAAAGAGGCCGGCGTCCCAACGCCGATGATTTTTATGGTTGACCTTAAAGAGGCGACAATAGTTATGGAGTTTGTCGAAGGAAAACAGGTCAAGCAGATACTTAATGAAATGTCAAGGGAGGAAAGAATCAGCTTATGCCGTCAGATCGGTAGGCTCGTTGGAAGGCTTCATAAGAACGGCATAATCCACGGTGACCTAACAACCTCAAACATGATTTTGACGCCTTACGGAAATATTGTGTTAATAGATTTTGGACTCAGTGAACAAAGCATGGAAGTGGAAGCAAGAGGAGTGGATCTTCATTTAATGAAGAGAGCTCTAGCGAGCACACATTACAGGCACGCTGAGGAATGCTTCGATGTAATCATGAGGGGATATGAGGAGATTATGGGCGGCGAAGTTACGGAGGCTGTTTTAAATAAGATTAGGGAGATAGAGAAGAGAGGACGGTATGTGGCGGAAAGGTGAAATTAGAGTTGCCTTTGAATAGGAATTTTCCATATGGTAGATTAATCTTCTTCGCAACTGGAAACCTACATAAGTTTAATGAAGCCAGAAGGATTTTAGCTGAATACGATATCGCCGTCGCCATGCTTAAAGTAAAAAAATTGGAAATTCAAGATGAAAATTTAGAGAACGTCGCCAAAACAAGCGCGCTTAACATTATACGCGAAACAAATCTGCCCATAATCGTTGAGGATGCAGGGCTGTTTATAGAAGCGTTAAACGGCTTTCCTGGACCATACTCCTCCTATGTCTATCAGACATTAGGTATTGCTGGCATACTCAAACTCTTAGGGGGGATCGAAAATCGTGAAGCCACATTTAAGTCCGCAGTTGCATTCTGCAACCCAAGCGGTGATCTAAAGTATTTCCAAGGCACAGTTAAAGGCAGAATTGCCAAGAAGCCCCGGGGAAGCAGCGGCTTTGGATTCGATCCAATATTTGAGCCTAAAGAGCTTCCTGAAAAAACATTTGGTGAAATGACTGTTGACGAAAAGAGCAGATTTTCCCATCGAGCAAGAGCGCTAAGAAGATTCGCTGAATGGTATAAAAGATGGCGGAAGATGTGAAACCAAAAAGTATATTTTAATCCCTTTAGACTTGATGATTAATAAAAATCAGGTTTGAATGGCGATGCCTATAATTGATCCCCTGAAGAGAAGCATAGCGCAGAAGAAGAGGCTCTACATGAAAATATGTAGAGAGTGTGGTGTTAGAAATGCTCCAACGGCCAAGAAGTGCAGAAAATGCAGAAGTAAAAATCTAAGATGGAAGAAACGTGAGAAGACCCGATAAACATGTTTTTTAGCATAAAAACATTATACTCGTTTATTATCGCTAGTAGATTATTGTTATAGAGATTTTTAGCTCATCCTAAGAATTATTTCAACTTGACAACCTGAAGGAATTTTCATCTTCTTCATCCATCGGCTTCCAATAGCGACCATAGCGAATAATCCAGCAACTTCAGCTCTCGCCTTGCGCACGAGATTCAGCAACGCATTCTGCGTATCTCCACTCTTTATAATGTCATCAACTATCAGAATGCTGTCACGCTTCCTAATTGACTCCCTTGGAATATGCAATGTTAGAGTATAGCCTGAATCGTTCAGAACATATGTTTCCTCAATGAATGATGAAACCCCAACCTCCTTGCTGGTTTTAGCAACAACTAAATTAACGCCTAAAGCATTAGCAACCATTGTTGCAAGCGGAATTCCATCAACGGCGGCAGTTAAAACTTTTGTCACCCTTTTACCTGCAAACCTTGCTACCGCATAGTTTGCAGCCTGTCTAAGAAGGATTATGTCCCCAACAAGAAGCGTATTGTCAAAGTATCCTTCGCTGGTGGGCTTAAGTCTTCTCTTAAACTCTCTCTCCAATCCAACGATCTGTGAGAGAGCATTCCAGAGCTGACGGGCCCTCTCAATATTCGGAAGAACATGCCCCTTAGCATATCTGCTCAAAACGGTCACAGGGAGATTAGTTTTAGCCGCCAATTCCCTGTAAGTATAATGCTTCTTTGCTGTTCGAAGAAGCTCAACGGTTGCCAGGCGAAACTTTAGGTCTTCAGCATGAGTGGAGGTCTTAAATCCTTCAGATGTTAAGCTTGGGGAAAGCATAAAATCATCTCTCCAATACCTTTAAGAAGAGTCTTTAAGTGTTATGGAGAAAGCGTCGATAATTTTACTTTTTATACTTTTTATAGTACTTCGAATATACTTCTTATAAAAAATAGGGAAAATTGACAATAATAACTCATGAAAAGATTGAATTAAATTTAAATTTTAAATTAAATCAATAACGCTAGATATTTAGCTTAATGAACGGCAAAATTCAGTTTTTATCTCCAAAACGAAATATTACGCATTTATTTTTACAGTCTATAAGGATAAGTTTATAAGCCTGCTATAAGAGAAAAATGAAGCAAATGATTCTCCCACCCCAAATAATCAAGCGATCATCTCAAAAAAAGGCTAAAATTAGCATGAAAGATGCGAGTAATCTGAGGGGTGACGAAGAGGGTTCGAAGTGAAAGAGAGTGAAAAATCCTCTATGGGGATCGGTTAAAGAAATCGCTATATTTAATTCACTTCATTTTTTCTAGGGAACGCATTAGACCAATGTTGCTAGGCTGATACACTCCGACCTCTCATGATGGCTCAATTGACTGAAGGACTAATTTCCATCTACTTCCCGCTGGCATCTAATGCTGATAAACTAATGGAGAGATACCTTAGGAAAGAATATTCTGAGCTTCTGTCAACTTTGCATTGATGCCGAAATATTCTCTTTGAATTAAAGTTGGAGGCCTAGAGATGCTGTTTGAATGTTTCCAAGCCATCCAGTATTATCGGAGGTTACGAAGTGGTTTGAGAATGCTACCAAATAATAATGCTGAGATCAGATAATCTAGCGGATAAAATAATGAATAAATATAACTTTCATCCATTTTTCTTCAATGTCACCTTACTTGAGGAGAAGCAATTTTGTTCGGCTATGCTGGTAGAATTTTAAGAATAAACTTGTCAACTGGAAAGACTAGTATCGAACCTCTAAAGGAGGAGATGGCGAAGAAATACATCGGCGGAATAGGCTTAGGAATCCGTCTGCTAATCGACAATTCTAAGCCTGGCATCAACCCTCTCAGCCCGGAGAATCCGCTTATCCTCACAACCGGCCCCTTCAGCGGGACAATCGCTC
>CAZGXE010000064.1:0-6917 GCA_964529605.1 uncultured Candidatus Bathyarchaeia archaeon
GGCGGAAAACAAGCTCCCAGCTGGAGCAGCCAAACGGGGGGAGGGGTTACCGCTGTAGACATGTCAGCCGATGGAAGATACGTTGTAGCTGGCAGCTACAACATCAGCTCTGAATGGGGCAACCTCACATTTTACAAAGACGCAAACGTCCAGCCGTACCCAACTGAGCCAACTTGGTATAGGGACGGCGGAGGATGGATAATACAGGATGTGGCGGTTTCCGATGACGGATACGCCGTAGCCGCCGCATGCACCCACATAATACATTTGCCAGGGACACTTAATTACTGGGCGGACGCCGCGAATCTAGCAGGTGAACCGAGACCCACATGGGAAAACGGGAGTTTCTTCTATTCAGTTGATATGAGCTCGGATGGAGATGAGGTTGTCGCCGTAGGAGCCCCTCCATTTCAGGATCCGTACCTTCATTTCTGGTCTGGAGCCCGAAGCCTAACCGGGGAGCCGGAGGAAGACTGGACTGCACTCCAATACGAGAGCAGCGAATATGGCGGAGTAGCCATAAGCGATGACGGAAGCATAATAGTTGCCACAATAAGCATGTCAGGAAGCGAATGGAATCACTACGCCTGCTTCTTCACCCCCGAAGGCTCTCTAATCGGGAACTTCACACTGGATTCAAAAAGTCCATTAGTATCGATTTCCGGAGACGGGGGCACAGTGGCTGTTGGGGGTCCAGGCTGGGACAGCTTCTACGTTTACAGGGTGACTAAGCCTGCACCCGTTGGAGGCATAATATTGCCCGCTAAAAGTCAGCTCTCGTCTATACCCATCATCGCCACATTAGCAATAATAAGCGTGGCAGTAATAGCTATCGCAAAAATATGGTTACATAGGTATAAGCCATAACCCTAACTTCCATCAACTTCAGCCTAAGCTTCGAAAGAAACCGCAAATAAAACAGCGGATTCCTAGCTATTAATCTTTTTTTGGAAAATTTATAGTTGCCCTTTGAAAATTCATGTACTTTCGGAGCAACAGCGGTGAAATGGTTTAATCCTAGCGAAGTGAATGCCACATCAGCAGTCATTAAAATAAAATTTCCGCCGTAGCGCTCGGTTTTAAGACGGCTACTGTAGAATTCGCCTAAACCGGGAGCCATATGCATATGTCACTTGAACAATTATTAGACAGCAAGACCGTTCACACAGTAACTTCTAAAGAGCTAGATCTATAACGTATTCTCAGGATGGCGAGTGAACTAGATTTGACGTTGCTGCGGAAGTTGTGGAAAACGCTTTAGTGACTGAGGGCGGGAAGCTACGGAAGGCAAGCAAGTATGTTAAAGGGAGCTGAGGGGTTAATTAAGATTCTTCGTAAAGCCCGCTCAGTTTCCTTCACTGATTATTCTTGAAGTATATCTTCGGGGATCCGCCTTTTAACCCACCCTACTGAGTTGAAGTCACCGTCGTAGGAGACTATCGTGTTGGTGGATAGCTCTTGGAGGGCTTGAACAGCTAATGCATCATCGAAGTTTAAACCGTAATCTTTCATGAGGGATACTGCTTTTATCCTGCTGACCAGGCTTAGGGGATGCACTCTTAATCCTCTGTAGCGGAGGAGCGACGCGAGAAATAAGCCTATTTCGCTCCAATCTTTTCCATACTTCTCCATAACGAGGACTACGGAGTCTACGTGGAAGTCGGTGATTGCAGCTTTTATGTTGCCATCTCTAACCTTCTCTAGGAGCTCTTTACATGCTGAACCATGCTTCTCTGCTAGCTCAGCCTCAAGGAAAATGTTTGCGTCAAGTAGAAACTCTATGTTCCATGGCTTTCTTAGCCCTGATTTCCCCTGCTTCATGCTGGAGTTCAACCCCGCTTCGTTTAACATGGGCGAGCATGCCGTAAATGGCTTCAACCGGATCTTCAATCGACCCAGCGATTTCCAGAACCTCCGAAACCTGCGAGAGCCATGTGGATATGGCATTCTCTGAGGCTATGCTGAGGGAACCCTTCCTATAACCGTAAAGCCTCATGGCGACCTCTCTAAACTTTCTTTCGACTTCATCGGATATGTAAACTTTGATTCCGCCCATCTATTATCCCCAAATTCCTAAAGGAACAAAGAACTTTATATCTTTTCCCCTAATGGTTTCTCTCTTTTAAAAAAATGGATGCGCTGAAAACTGTGGGCTTATAGGCGGTCATAATGGGTTGTGGAGCGAAAGATTTTTAAGTTAGAAGTATGTATGGGTAATATATGAGTAATAGGTGATTCCTTTTTCTTGCGGAGCTGAAAGCTCATGGCTGGGAAGAAACGAAAGTATAGGCGCATGTTTACGGATGAAGAGCTCCAGTATGCTGCTCGGATACTAAATTTTTTTGCTCCTCCTCCACAGTGCGTCTGCGGCTCAAGAAGCTTCAAGTATCGCATCAGAAAGAACGGGATGCTTGAAGCCTTCTGCCTAAAATGCGAAATGCGATACATGTTTGAGCCTAAAAAGCGGGTTTGGCTGCACTGTGCAGTCTCCCCACTTCTCGCCACAAAAATGGATGGGGTCCTCATCCACGATGAGAATCCTTAATATTTTTTGGCTCCAAGTCTTCAGCCAGCATTTCATGGTTGGAGACTAGCTGAAAGTGCGCTTGGCGGTTGTCTCCAAATCTCTGACCACTCTTTGGAGGATGAGCATTACATGCCTATCTGAGAATTCCTCCATAGTGCCTAGGCAGATTCGAAGGAGGGCTACTGCAATGCTAGGATTTCTGTAAACTCCAGAGGTCTGAATGAGATGCGGGAAACATCGTAGATTCCATTACACTTGCATTCTTCCATCTTCCTAACGGTATTCCTAAATTTTTCCAGCGTTTCAACGGATATGGAACCTATTACTCTACGCAGATCCTCCTCACGTGGGTTAACGCCAGCCTCTCAAGAGCAAGTCTGAGATGATCCACTATGATCTCAACCGTCTGCTCGAAAGCGTTAAATGAAGCCTCAAACCGGGGACGCTTGTTTTCTAGCTTCTTCGAGAGTCCCCTGCTGCCTCAACATGACCCAATAAAAAGTGCTGAGCAGACTTAAAACCTCATAAGCTACCTGAGCATCCCAGCGCAAACTAAGATGCCGCCAGCCAAAACAAAAAATTAAGTGGGATCTTCAATAAAAAGATGTGGAAGAGTTAGCTGAACCGTAAATTGAATTTTTTTCTCCAGGAACCCGGCTTCCTATCTGATGGAGAAACGGTTTTTGATCCATTCTTGGGGTCAGGTACAACTACCAAGGTGTGTATGGAGCTGGGTAGAAACAGCGTTGGTTACGAGATAGATCTAGAATTGAAACCCGTAATCCTAAAAAAAATCGGTCAACTAACCTTATTAGGAGACAGAGTAGAGGTTATAGTCAGGGAAGACGCTAAGAAACTTAGAACGTTTCTACAGAAGAGGGTAAGTGCACAGAGATCAGTAACTAAAAGAAGTCAGTAAGCTCTAAACTCTGTATTTCTGGCGCACTCTTTACTGATTGGGCATTTCTCGCATTTAGGGTTCCATTCACCGCATATATAGCGTCGCTTCAGATGGTTTAAATAAATTCTCAGATACTTCATGAAGGGGATCATTTTGTTTATAGCGAGCCACTATCATGCTTGTATCAACGTAGGCTTTAATCACCCCTGCCTTCCCTCACGAGATCTACAGCCCTCTTCTCGCTAACTATTACGAAAGGCAGTTTCCCCGCGGCTCTCCTTTTCTCTAAAAGATTTATAGCCCTCTCTGAAGCGCCTTATCTTCTCCTCATCTAACAGTTCTTCACCCATTCACGATGAGAGCTCCCTAATAATTTTATGGCTTGAGAGGGTTCTGAGAATGCGCTGATAGGGTAATGCTTAAATGCATATACAGTTTCAGTATTACATTGATGTAATATGGAAACCGCCATCATAACTGTGAGAGTTCCGAAGAAACTCAAGGAGGAACTCAAAAAACATGGGATTAAAGTGAGTGTAGTCGTAAAAAGAGCTCTCGAAGAAGAGTTGAGGAGGAGAAGGCTGGAGGAGCTTAAGAGGGTTGCCAGCGAGCTCGGGAGGTTCTTCGCTGAAGTCTCCGATGAAGAAATCGTTGAGGACATAAGGAAAATGAGGGGGCGGAGATAGTGTATCTGCTGGACTCCAACGCCATAATCATCACCCTCAAGCGATTGCTGGAGAACTCCGTCAAAGCCCTAGACGGTAAGGCAACCCTGAACCTAGCCTACTACGAGATCGGCAATGTAATCTGGAAAGAATGCACGCTAGAAGGCTCAATAAGCCCCCGGGAAGCAGTAAGCCGGGCTGAAGATACATCACGGATCTTGGGAATCATGAAAATTGAGGAAACAGGCTCAACTGAAGGCATGGGCGAAGCCATGAGAATAGCCATAGAGCAGAAACTAACCTTCTACGACGCAGCCTACCTCCAAGCTGCTAAAAACGAAGGGTATACGCTGGTCACAGAGGATAGAGAGCTCCTCAAAAAAATCCGAAAGTACGGGCATTAAAGCCATAACCGTAAACCAATTCCTAAGAGAAGTAAAATGATGGATGCTGCATTTAGGGTTGAGCTTAACCATGAAACTAGCCAAGTCGCAATAAGACGGGCTCTCATTCTCCCTAATGGATGAATTTTTTGTCTAATTTGATGAAATTTGAAATTATTTATTGAGGGGTGGGTTTTCTTCGTGTGCGGCGGGCGGAGAAGCCCCTTTTGGGAGGTTATCCCCGCTTTTCTAGTGGTTTAAGAATTGTCTCGGCTGCCCGCCAACTGTCTGGTCGAAAATGCTTCTTCCCACCCCTCTGAAAAGCCACGAACATCAAGAAGATTCTCACAGTTAAGAGGCGTGGTCGGGTGGAGCCTCTAAGCGACAAGCTGCTTCTAAAAGCTATTTCAGCATGTACGGTATCGCATTTCGCTCCAATCTTTTTGTTTCGCATCGTTGGAGATGGAGGGAATGAGGGAGAAATGGCTTACTTGGAGGAATGTTCTTAATGTTCGCAGATTATACAGGTTTATCTGTATTTTAAATAATAACTCTGGGCTTATATGCAGGAAATGCGGTAACAGCGATGTTTCCCGCTTCGTTTACCACTGGAATAGTAGGGAAGAAGTCGCTGAGGTAAGATGCTTAAGATGCGGATGGAGAAGCAGGTTCACTGCGCAGCACTCACTCTACATCTCACGGATAGCGCACAGCCAAATCGACAAGCCGGAAGCCGCATACTGACTTAAAAATTCCCTTTTTATGGGGATAAATAGCCGCATGATCAGACTTTGCCGCTTTCTAGATTACGGTTTACTTCATGGCTCGCTGTTGGATGAAGAGCTGTCTTATATCTGTTTATGCTTGCTCCGCTAGGTTCTGTTGGCTTGAGGTGTTGCATGTAGAGTTCCGTCCTTTAGTATGTAATCTCTTGTGGTCGGCAGTTTCTCATAAAAGTTTGTTGTTGTTAGTATGATTGTTATTTTTTTATCTCTGTTGATCTCTGTTAGTAGGTCTATTACCTGTAGCGTGTTTTCGTTGTCTAGGTTCGATGTTGGCTCCTCGGCTAGGATGAGTATATTTAGGTGGATGTGAGATTTATTTTCAGCTTCAACCCTTCCCGGGTGGGAAGACGTCGAGTTAAGGGGCGGATTGAGGATTCTGCTGCCTAGAGGGAAACGCCGTCACTTGAGGATTGACCTTCACGTTCACACGGTTCATTCAGATGGCCATGGGACTGTTAGGGATGTTCTTAGGGTGGCTGAGGCTAAAGGTTTGGATGGATTAGCGATAACTGACCACAATACGCTTCAGGGCTATTTTGAAGCGGAATCCTATGATTGCGGTCTGCTTATTTTACCCGGCTATGAGATATCTACGGATGCCGGTCACGTGCTTGTGATAGGGCTTGAGGATCTCCCGCCTAAAACGGGGTATATCCGTTATGAAAGCCTCATGGAGTGGGTTAGGGATAATGGTGGAGTAACCATTTTGGCTCATCCAGCTATTGGAATAGGCAGAGTTGATAGGTGGATGAATTTTAAGCCTGACGCTGTTGAAGTTTTGAACGCGTCGTATCCGCTAAGTAGGTTCTTCGTAAAACGCGGTTTAAAGATTGCTCGAAGATTAAATGTGCCAGGAGTTGCTGGAAGCGATGCGCATTATCTCCAGTGTGTCGGCGACTCCTACACCATTGCAGAAGTAAACGAATTCAGCGGTGAACGGGTTATTGAAGCCATTAGGAACGGGGAAGTTAGCTTCGAGGGGAAATTATCCCCCGTGAAGACTAGGCTTAAGATAGGAGTAGGATATATGCTTTCAGCTTTAAAGCCTTTTAAGTCTTCATCCTCCCACTAATTTTATTTTTTAGGCAGCTCGAACCACTAATTATTGTCAAACTTGGCTAAGCTCTAGAAGACATCTTAAAACCTCGTCATGGTTATTTTCCTTCAATGAGCTTATGAGTTTGTTCACCATCCATTCTCTTTTCGCTGTTTCCTGGCATGTTTTAACGAAAAGGCTTTCAAGAAATATTTTCATTGCGAGTTCTTTCTTAAAGAAGTGCAGCATGTATTCATAGGCCTCTCTAGGTTCCTCAAGAAGAAGAGTGAATATGTCCTTTTTCTGCGCCCCTCTTTTCTCTCTTTCCTCATTGAGGTAGAAGTTCAGAACTGTAAGGAAAGAGGATCCGTAAACAATGGTGATTAATTCATGCAACCTTCTAACTAGCTCAATTATATTATCAGAAAATTCTTCACGGTTAGACAAGTTTATTCATCATCCTCCTAGTGTACTGGTGTGAGTTTTGGAAGCGGGTAACCACTTGACACATCAACTTCAACCACGTCTAGCCCTGTCCTTGGCTTCAGACCGTAGAGAATGAGGGCTCCATGCTCCCTTATTAGCTTGAGATGAATGTCGGCAATAGCGTTCAGAATATC
>CAZGXE010000065.1:0-6847 GCA_964529605.1 uncultured Candidatus Bathyarchaeia archaeon
TCCGGTCATTCATAATAACGTGGAGCGGGCCGAAGCCGACTAGGTCTCGCTGAACATAATACACGATTTTAGACCATGAATCCTCATTTTTTAAGCGTTTGAGCAGACCATATTTTTTGGCGAGTCTGAGGGCTTCACCCTCTATGTAGGCGTTTGGATCAACAGTTTCCTCCTCAGGGGGCTCTACCTCAATACTCATTATGTCAAGGAGCTTATGCAGTACTATTTTCTCCTCGATTGTGAGCTCGGCTTCCTCTATGAAGTAGGCTCTCCCGCCGCCGAGCTCCGGAAGAGCAGCAATAGTAACCTTTGAGTGCGGGGGCTGGATGGGGTAGGTTTCAATTATCTCCGCATCTTCAGGGAGCTTGGAGAAGACGGCTGTAGGCGGAGGGAGAACCACCTTTTTAGCGAATAGTCTTCTTCGTTTGGGCTCAGACTCAGATTTGTCGGGTTTACTCTCCGGAGAAACCTTCTTTTCGTTTTCTGAATTCAATAATTCTACCCCAACAAACATTTAGACATTACAATACAATAATATTAAAAAGAGAAAGATAAGTATTTATCTCGGCAGAAAAGATTATGGTAGAGTCACACTCTTAGGATACTGATTACCAGCAGCAGTCTGAACCATTACCTCAACGGTTATACCAGAAGTTATAACAGTATTACTAACCCGACTTCCATCAGGTAGATAGATTTCAAGAGTCACAGATTGACCAGGATCTATAGAAATCGAAAGACTACCAGCGTTTGTTGGAGTCTCTGAACCACCACTGATGGTATAGTTAACTGAGATAGAATTATTCAGCGGAATCCCATTTAGGGATATCATGTTTATGGTTGCAGGTGCAGTTCCAGTATTTTTTGCTGTGAGAGTTATTGTAAAGTTTTGATCGCCTTTAGTTGCGTATGCGCTTGTGAATTCTAGTTTTTCGTATCTTGTGAATGTTCCTGCTAGGCCTAGCATCCAGTAGGCTACCGCTATTGACATGACTATGGCTACGGCCACAATAATTATGGTTGCTATAACCGGGCTGACAGCTTTTCTGCTTCTTCTAAATGATTTCTTCAATTATTAAACCTCACATACACTACTCTAATTTTTAGTTTTAGAGAAAGCCCTATATAAAAATATTTGTATTATTAATGTATTCACAAGGTTAATATTTACGTTATACAACAGAAAAATTTTCTAAACAATTAATTAAAATAATGGCAACATAAGAATGATGATTTACCATGCATAAATACTATTTTTCAGTTGGTTGGCTGGTTTCCTCCGGAGTCTTCTCCTTCTCAACAGTCTTCATTATTTGCTTTAGGAGGCTTTTCGTCTTCTCCTGCAGTTCAGACGGCTCCTTTCCCGAGACAATATTTATGCCGTAGTTTTCAGCGAGCAGCCTACCATGCTCATCTAGGCCTGAGAGGGTCATCATCACCCTATGTTTCGCCCTTGCATCAACGGCCTTAGCCCAAAAGGCAAGCACATCAGTTGCGGTTGCATCTTGATCAGACATATGCATCGTGCCCACAATGTCAGGAGGAGTCTTCCCTTTTCCACCATCCTTGCCGCTCCATAGGGCAAACGAAAATTCATGCTCAGCTCCCGTTGCACCATTAACCTTGGCTGGGAGCTCAACATGCCAACTGCCTTTCAAGATGGGTTGAAAGATCTTCTCGAGACTTATGGTCACCCGCTTAAGCAGATCCTCCTTCTTAGGATTAAGCCTATAAGCCTTAATACTTTGGATAGCCATCTCCCTCTCATCGAATTCATGACCTTTATCGCATAGATATTCGATTTTCGGAGTTGTGAAAACGCCTCCACAATTCATACATCTATATAGAAAACTGTATGTTCTATAATCAACCCCCAAAGTGTCTAGAGGCTTTTTACATTGGGGGCATATGAGCCCCTCCTCACCTTTAAACCTCTCCTCAAAATCTATGTGGCCGCATGATAAATGCTCTATCATAGCACCCCTAATCAGTTTGGGGGATCCGCATGAGGGGCAGCGGCTCCTAAGTAACAGCTTATGGGATTGACAGCGTGGACAAACAACAACATTATCCACAATATCCCAGGTGAGTAGCCCGGTTTCGCTAAGCACGATGAGAGCTGCTTTAGCGTCCTCAGGTGAATCAAAGAACTTCTCTAGTTTGGCATACTTTATTCCACCGTTAAATTTAACTACGGGCTCTATAACCTTGAGTTTCCCATCCTTCATAGCCTTGAGTAGATTTTGCATCCTTTCATTCTTGAGAATAGCAATTAGCTTAGACATGCTAGATCTCCAGCCTTGTCCATTAGGGAATTCATCCTAATAAATCAATCGCAATTTATTTTCACTAACCGCTATTTAAACAATTCCGTCATAAAATGAAAATTTGTGACATAAAAGGTAAACAAAATATGCGATTCACAATGCTTTCATAGGTGAATATTCCTAAACGCGATTCTCTAAGCAAAATCGATCCCGAAACCAAAAAATAGAGAGGAGGGATATTCCGCCTCCTAGACTGCTCAGCTTAACGGTTTAAGAACCTTAACATCCAAACCCTCGATTTTAATTGAACCGCTCACTCTCTTACCGGACAGTATTTCTAGAAATTCCTCCTCAAGAGAAAACTGCACCCTCTTATCGCTATGGTTTAGTGCGAATATTACCCTTCCCTTTGAGCCAACCCTCTCAACAGCCTCAAGCCCCTCGATTGGGGGAAGCGTGGGCTTAATACCCGCTTTCCCAATAAGCCAGTCCACAAGTGTGGAGTAAAACCCTTCCTCTGGAAATGTCCCGATGTATACAGCTAACCCCCTTCCATAATTATTTATCGTGGCTGCCGGTTCACCATCGTATATGCCTGATTCGTAGCGTGCCACAGTCTCAGCTTCTCTCGGCAGTAGAAGCTCAGCCCAGTTTCGACCCCTCCCAGAGGCCCCACTACCAAATGTAGATTCATCCATTTTCAAATTGATCCAATCGCCCTCAGATAAACAGGTGTATTCCTCGATGGTTATGCCAAACACATCTGACAGGCTGCCGGGCAGAGTTAAGCCAACTATAACGTCATTCCAGTCCTTTACACCCGTTCTTGGAGCCGAGATTAGGATCCCACCATTCTTAACGTACGATCTTAGCTTATCCTCGACAGATTTCTTCATAAGCATCAGAGGGGGGAGGAAAACAATCTTGTAGTCGGATAATTCTTCTCTAAGGGGGTCAACGAAGTCCACCGGCAGGTTTCTGGAGTACAGAATTCTATACAGATCTAAGGCAGGGTCCCAAGAGCCTAAACCATAATAATTCTTTCCGTCATATCCAACCTCAAGATCCCACGCCCAAATATTATCATAGACAAGCGTGAACGCTATCTCCGGCTTAACAGTTGTCCCCCTAATGTGCTGCGAAATCTTCCTTAGATCCTCTGAAACCCTCTTAACCCCAAAGAATCTCCTTCTGGGAACACCATCATGATCAAGTATTCCATGCCAGTATTCCTCAGCGCCAAACCTACAGGTTCTCCACCTGAAATATAATGCACCGTCGGCTCCTCTAGCAACTGACTGAAAAGTCCAAAGCCTTATCTCCCCAGGTTTCGGGGCTAGCGCCCTAGGAAATTTGACCGCGCCGCTTTGCAGCTCCATAATCCAGTAAGGTTTCTTCTTTAAACTACGCATAACATCATGGGCCATAGCTGATCTCGCATAGTCAACACTTGAACTCCACTTTGGATAGTAATCGAATGAGACAAAGTCAAGAGGCTTAGCAAGCTCGAAGTAATCCAATTCCTTATATAAGCCCATAAAGTTATGCGTTATCAGATGGTGAGGCGCTATCTGGCGGATTATATCGATCTGTATTTGCTGATAATTAATCCATGAATCGCTTAGGAATCTATGCCAATCAAGACAGAGACTTGGGCTCTGCATATATATTGGCGGTCTAGGCGGATAGATCTCATCCCAACTTCCGTACTCCTGACTCCAGAATATGAAGCCGCAAGATCTGTTCAGATTTTCCAGAGTTTCATACTTGTTTCTCAGCCACTCCCTGAATGCCCTAATGCAATTATTACAATAGCATGGGTCTATCCCAAACTCGTTATCAATCTGCCATCCGATAACATTCGGATTATCTTTGTAATGGAGAGCCATAGCCCTAACTATTCTTTTTGTATGCGCAATGTAATTCGGATTGTTCGGGCAGTAATTTCGTCTAGTTCCCTCAGGACTCCTCCTACCGTAGGGATCAACCCGTAAAACATCCGGATGCTTCTTAACAATCCATGGTGGGGGAGCCGCTGTTGGAGTTCCAATTATCGCTTTTATACCCTTCTCAGCGAGTATGCTTATCGCCTCATCAAGCCACTCAAAATTATACTCGCCCTCACTAGGTTCAAGCCTGCTCCAAGAGAATTCAGCAAGCCTCACCACGTTAAAGCCTACCTTCCCCATCAAATCCGCATCTTTAACCCATCTGCTTTTAGGCCAATGCTCCGGATAATAATCTACACCAAAAACAAAATCTGAATCCTTTTTCAACATAGGGAACCTCACTCACTAACCTAAATGATGGCAACTTCACTATTTAAAATTTAAAACTTATTTTGGGTGAAAGAGCTCTGATTGTGACTTCACTATCTCCTTAATTTTCTTCTTAGAGGAAGACCTAAAAATAGATGTGAAAAGATTATTGGAATGACATTTTTGGTGCTTCAGCGTTATTTTACTCTCCAGGCTTATCGTTAACTCCCATGTGAGATGAGCGCTTATGTTTAGATTCTAACCTCGTTATCGCCTCAGCGACTTTTTTGTATAATTGCATGTCTGAAGCATTTACGATTGGTATTTGCATCCCTCTTCTAATCTCTAAGAACATGCTGTATTTGGGGAAATCAGCATAGCAGAGTTGGCCCACATAGAAGACACCCCTCTTAATCTCGTACTCGAAGGATTTCTCATAAACTTCGAGGCATAGGAGGCGGCCGTTAACCCAGAAGAGACGGCTGGCGCCGAAGGTTGCGGCGCAAAAACCAAGATTTTCCGGTTCCCTTCGATCTAAGCCTAGGATAACTATTTTCCTAGTAGGCCGAATATCAATCTCCAAAAATTCTCACTTCCTATCGATAGAAGAGGATCTAAAAATTTTAATCTCCCACCACTTGAGCTGACCAACCGTAAGTTTCTCATAGATTATCACCAAGTTTCTAACATCTTTTTTTAATGGAATTTGAGAACATTGTGAACATTTTTAAGTGTTTGACGCCTTCTTCAGTTGTCTTATACAGCGGTTCTCCGGCGGAGTTCTTGAATTCTTCAATTAAACCTTCTTCCAGAAGCATCTTGAAGTATTTGCGGAAGCTGTAATAGTTAACGTTAGCCACATGCATTATGCGGGTTTTTTTGGCTCCATTCATGGCGGCCTCAAGAATGTCGGCTATAATATCATATTTGCTTCGATAAGAGCGGCTCATAAACAAAAGGTATATATAATAGATATATTAAAAACTTGCGAAAAAATGGCTATTAACCTTCCTTTTTAACTAATGAGTGGGGAGAAGAGCCCTAAAATAGGTGAACTGGAAAACCTATTTTAGCCCATATACGTCTTTAACGCAGCCCTGATAGCGCCAATCAGATTCTTTGCTGCTAGGGTTGGACGCGAGAACCTTCTTTCAACAAGCTCAAGTCTTTCACCTAAGACCTCAATTCTCTCCACATCGATTTCACCCATACCCATCTTATAAGCTCTCCAAAGAACCTCAACAGCGTAGGGGTTTATACCCATAATTTTGCAGCATACTGCATCAACAACTACTGGGTTGAAGCCTGAAATAATTAGGCCTAAGTTTACTGGTTTACCCCAAACCGGTCCGAGGCCTTCCATGCCCACTATTCCATCAACAATTATGAGGTCTTGGCGGACAATCTTGTTTAAGTAGAGTATTACATCCAGTAGTTTTTTGTGGAATCTCGTCTTCTTCCTATCGCCTAAGACGCCGAACATATTCTTCATGGCTATTGAGATAACAATGTTTGAAATATTACAGGTCTTAATCTTGGGGACATTAATGAAGTAGTCAGCGTTCAATACGGTTTTAGGAATAAGCATTCTGAAACCAGCGGTCTCATGCTCCTCAAAATCATCACGGCTTAAATT
Organism: uncultured Candidatus Bathyarchaeia archaeon; assembly: GCA_964529605.1. GTDB lineage: Archaea > Thermoproteota > Bathyarchaeia > Bathyarchaeales > DTEX01 > DTEX01. The sequence goes on from CAZGXE010000065.1 coordinate 6,162, forward strand.
TAGAAATTCAGCTCCACACCGTTCCACAACATCCATGATCCCGCTTCTCTTCAGCCTCTTTTCCGCAGTTCCAGAAATATTGTCAGACTCAACAACGATAATCTTGTTAGTGCGTTCCTTAGCGATTTCTAGGATTGCCTCTAAAAGTTGGGGGTCAGTTATGATCATTCCCTCAGTGTTTTTCCAGAAGCAGACATTCGGCTTTATAACAACGGTTGCGTTCTTGGGAATATTGGAGGCTCCTAATAGGCTGATGGCCTTACGAAGAGAAGACTTAATATCGCCCTCAAATCGAACAACTGATACTTTCTCCTTATGAACGCTAGGGGCATAAGTCCTCTCGCTAAGAACGCTTAGAATATTCTCTAAAGATCTGGCAAGCTCAAAGCCTTCTTCAACACTGACTCTCGGTTCAGCAAGCCCATTCACTAGCTTAGCGAAGTGCAGGTGTTCATAAGTATACGATGGATGCTTCCCCAACAAAACATTAAAGTACTGAGTGAAACGGTGTCCCAAGCGGATAATCTTTCTTTCGCTACCCCTGATTAGTGTTAGGTTGAAGGGGGCCCTAAGCAGATCCATGGATAAAGTGCCTAAGCTACCTTTCACTTCAAACTTGAAGGTTGGAATAAGATTAGACCATGCCGCTGAGAGAATGGCTCTAACCCCGTTTTGGAATTCAACCT
>CAZGXE010000066.1:0-6718 GCA_964529605.1 uncultured Candidatus Bathyarchaeia archaeon
CAAAAGTGGACGGAATAATCGATGTAACCACAGAAGACAATTATAGGTTAAGGGTTGCCGCATGAGCGTTCACAATCAGAAGAATAAAAACATCCCAAGAGAAGGAAATCCGCGCAATAATGAAGAAGATAATTGAGGAAAAAGCGAGGATGCTGACCTTCGACAAATTTGTGCAGGAAGCTGTTCTCGGAAAAATAGCCTCAGACATTTATAATGAGGCGAAAAAGATAGCGCCAATGCGCCATGTGGGCATAAGAAAATCTAAGCTCCTCTCAAGACCGGGGCCTCAAGCAGAAAGGGCTGAGGATTATCCGGAGGCTGAAGTTGAGAAGGCCTCTGAAAAAGCTGAATCTGAAGCCGAAGAAGCTGGGGGAACCGCGGAGCAATCCGCTGAGGAGAAGTCTGAGCAATCCTAAATTATCCACCGTTTGAGAGTTCCTTTTTTTACTCAGCATGTAGGGGTTTTTCATGTCTTCTTTAAGGAGGAAAGTTGCTAGGGAGGCAGCTCTCCTCTTATATACTCTGCAGGAGAGGGAGTTTAAGCAGGCTAAGGAGAGGGCGGCTAAGACCCTCGGCCTGAGAGTTCTGCCGACAAATTTAGAGGTTGCTGAGGAATTGGACTTGCTCGCTGAGGAATATGAGGGCCCCTCCAGGCGGAATCGGTTGGTGTGTATGCGTAGGGAAGCGCTTGAAATAATGGAGGCGCTTAAAGATTTTCATCCGAAACTTATAGGTAGCGTTTGGAGGGGAACAGCGAATAAGAACAGCGATATAGACATAGTTGTCTTCTCCCAAGATAGGAAACCGGTTATGGATATTCTTAGGGGGAAGGGCTTAGAAATAATACGTGTGGAAGTAACCCCTATAGTGAAGGGTGGAAGCGGAAAGGCTGTTCACATCTTTGCATCCCTTCCATCAGGGGATGAGGTGGAAATAGCTATTAGAAGTCCTGAGGACATGGCTAGAGAAGAGCGATGTGAAATATATGGTGATCTGAAGAAGGGCTTAACCGTAAATCAGCTAAAGAGGGTTCTTGAGAGAAATCCGCTGGAGAGATTTATTCCCCGCGGAAGAGTAAAATCACTAAATTAGGGTGAAGCGGGTTCTTTCAGCATGAACATCAGCTATTGAAAAATGTTTTAAGTCAACGTTATCATAGAATATTTCGAATATGAGGCTAAAGGATGATGGAGATAGATAAAGAGCAGTTCAGAAAGATGTTCCCGAATCTAGCTAAGGAGATTGAGGGTGAAGATAATAAGATAACGATAACCTCCATAAGGTTGGATACCGAGAGTGGGGAGAAGGCGGTATCGAAGAAATTCAACGGCTACAATCCTGATGTGATCGACTTCCTGAGAAGATGCGATGACGAGAAGCAGGCTGAAGAAATAATAGCGTACTTGGAGGAGAAGGAGGAGATAAGCCGGGAATACGCTTCAATCCTGAGAAAACAGTTGAGAGAGCGAGGTATCAGAAGCTTCGGCCCAAAGAAGGAGGAAGCCTACTACCTTAGACAAGCCGGCTATAGATAGATGTTCTCTCCTTCCGCCTTCTAGACGCAACTTTTAAAAGATATGATTTTTACATATTTCCCTATCACGATGCGAATAATCCTCTCTGAAGCTTGTAAGTAGTTGATGGGAGCCTGTGGAAGTTGAGGCGAAAAAAGAATTTGCCACCGATCTTCTTGTTCCTCTTCTCGATATTGTTTATGACTGTTTTAATTAGTAACCTTGCAAGAGCTGAGAATTCAGGTCTACCTGCTTCCCCCTCGGGTTTTTCTGTTGGGGTTGAGCGGGAAATAAGCTTCATCAATAAGGGCTATGTAATGATTAATGATACATTCCTGTTCTCAGCATCTAACATAAGTGGCGTAAGCGGCTTGGACTATTACCTTGTCGGTCTGCCGAGAAATTACGGTAAAAATCTGATTTATTACTCAGCCTATGACGCTTGGGGGGATCTCTCAGTGACCCTAGTGGAGGGGGATGATGGTTTTCAGTGGCTGAAAATTTCCTTTCCGGAACCCATCGAAATAAATGATGGAGAAGAATATAATTTCACGGTTTTTTATGTCTTTTCTGATCTTATTAAAAGAAAAGCTGATGTTAGGGGAACCTTTCACGCTGATTTTCCGCTTTACCCAAGCCTAAGGGATGATGCTGACCGCTGTAATGTAACCGTTTTTCTCCCATCAAACGCCATGATCTCCTATGAGAATTATCCTAACGAAACTTTTGTAAATAAAACCAGCGACTTTACATCCTTTTATAATTCTACAAGTCCGCTTCCACCCTACGCGAATGTTTCCTCCTGGATGGAGTTCTTCAGTTCCTCATTTCAATTGTTTAAGATATCTGAGATGAGAAGAGAACTGTCAGTTGAGGGTTTAGGCAAGATATCTGTAACAGACTTCTACAAATTAAGCATGGCAAATACTGAAGAAATAACCTTTATTCTGCCGCCGAACGCAACTGACATATCAGTATACGACGCTTATGGAATTTATCCTCAAGACCAGATAGTGGCCAAAGAGGAAAATTATACAGCGACCGTTACAGTTACCCTAAGTGATAAGCTAAAGGATGCCGAAATTGGGAGAATCGCTATCTCTTATACGTTGCCTTCTTGGAGATATCTGAGCAGAATCGGATGGCAGTATTATGCCCTAAAAGTTAACCTTATAAAACCTAATGAATGGGTTATAAGGAGGATTATAGTGACCGTTACCCTTCCTGAGGGAGCAAGCTTCATTCAAGAAGCCCAGCATATGAAGATTGAGCGTCTCAGCTTTTTCCAGGAGAGAGCTTCGCTTAATTACTCTAATGTTACAAAATTTCAGGATTTAGGCGTTTTAAACATGGAATATCAGTACATGCCTCTCTGGATCGCTTTTAAACCAACCTTATGGGCCGGGATGCTGACAGGTTTAGTTAGCTTAGCTCTCATACTCATTAAATCAGCTGGCAGAGCTGAAGCAGCTGCACCCATACCAGTCTCCCCGGGCACTCTGAGAAGATTCATAGAAGCCTACGAGGAGAGAATTCATCTAAGGGAGAGCATTGAATCTCTAGAGCGGCTCTCTAGGAGAGGGAAAATATCTAGGCGCCAATATAGGTTGAGGAGGAGAAACCTTGATGAACGTTTATCAATCGTCCAGAGAGAGATTATCAATCTCCGGAGGGAGCTGGAGGCTGCCGGAGCCCGCTATGCTGAGATGATGCGGCGATTGGAGACAGCTAGCACTGATGTTGAGTCAATAAAAAGAGACATAGCTGAAGTTGAGGTTAAATATCGACGTGGAGAAATATCAGCTGAGGTCCGACGTAGACTCCTTAGGGAGTACCAGCGTAGGAGAGAGGATGCTGAAAGCGTTATCGAAGAGGTCCTTCTGAGACTCAGAGAGGAGCTCTAATTAATTCCCCAGCATTTACTCTGAAAACCTAAAATTGTCAAAAGGAGGAAAATTCGTCGGCATCTATCCTAAACATTTTTATTTCTCTAATTAATTAACCTTTTAAAATCTAATAGGGTGAAATTAAAAATGGTGAAGATAAAGATAGATCTTGAAAAGTGCACTGGCTGCGGAACATGCGTTGACGTCTGCCCCGCCGGCGTATATGAGATTAGAGATGGAAAATCCGTTGCCGTTAACGTTGATGAATGTCTTGTTTGCATGGCATGTGAGACGCAGTGTCCAAGTAACGCTATAACCGTTATTGAAGAATGAAATGGAACGATAGGTAAGAGCATGCTTCTCTACAGCGACCAGTATTTCAGCTGAATCTTCCTTACAACCCCAATAACTTTCTCTGCCTCTTTTTCAGCTTCATAATTTATTGGCGGCCGTTTCTCCCTCATCTTAATAGTTATGCCAGCCATCTTGGCTATGCATGCCGCAACTACTCTTCTGAGAAAATGGAGGCTGTATCCGCCTTCGAGAACAGCCACCAGCCTTCCATCGCAGAGTTCACGTGCCAAATCAAGTGTAACCTGAAATACTTTCGGGTACATGTAGGCGGATAAACATAATTCTGAAACATTATCCATATAGTAACCGTCGAAGCCCGCTGAGATAAGCATGAACTGTGGCCTATACTGCTCGATTATAGGTAAGACGATCTTTTTTAGGGCTTTCCAGTAAGCTGGGTCGCCTGACCCGTAGGGAAGCGGGATATTAACCGTATACCCTTCACCCTCATCAACGCCAACTTCTCTAGCAAAGCCTGTTCCAGGGAAATCCGTTGGGTCCTCATGGATACTTATATAGAGCACCTCGCTGGTATCGTAGAATACTTCCTGAGTTCCGTTTCCGTGATGCGCATCTATGTCCAAAATCAAGATTCTTCTTAAGCCGTAATGTTTAATCAGATGTTTTGCGGCTAAGGCTACATTGTTGAATACGCAGAACCCAAGCGAGTAGTTAGGTCCGGCATGATGCCCAGGAGGTCTAACAAGTGCGAAGGCGCTTCTAAAATTTCCAGAAATGACTTTCTGTACAGCCCCTATCGCGCCTCCAGCAGCTAGCCTCGCAACCTCAAAGCTCTCCTTCGAAACCGGGGTTTCCTCACTAATTAAGCCTCCTCCAGCATCACAGAGCCGCCTAATCACCCTAATATGCTCTTCAGTGTGAACTAACCCTAGATCCTCTAGGCTTGCGTAGTCCGGTTCAATCAGCCTAATCCTCTCATCCTCAAGCAGCCTACTTCTTCTTATCCCATCCATTATTGCCATCAGACGTTGCGGCCTTTCCGGATGATCCCCTTCAGTTTTATGCTCCAAATACCTTTGCGAGTATATTATCGCTGTTCTCATCTGAACCACTCAACCTTCTGGAACATCTCCTTGATGAAATCCCGCATGTTTAATCCTCTCTTTTTAGCCATTTTTTTAAGCACCTTGCTGACGCCTGTCCCATATTGGATTGCCTTCTTTGGTTTAAGAGAAACTTCAGGCGGCAAACCGATTTGTAGAGCAAGCCTCCTCAATACTCTTTTCCTTAGGGGATCATTCTCTGACCATATTTTTAGCGTTATCGGTAGGTTTAATGCGAAGGAAGCAAATTCATAGTTTACGTAGGGAGACCTAGCCTCTACACGGTGGAAGGAGCAAATCTTATTCTCAGCTTCTAAGCTGACCTCATGTAGGCTGAATACATCGTAATAAAGGGTTTGCTCAACACTCCGCCCTCTTCTTCCATACTCTTTAAGATATTTATGGTAGCCAGCGAAGAGCTCATCGCATCCCTGTCCGGAGAGCATGATCCGACGGTCCATTCTAGCTGATACTTCAGCAGTCCAGAACATTGGTATGAATATGGATGCCCCCAAGACATCCGCCTTCTCAATTAGCCACAAAACTTTAGGTAAGGCTTCTTCAACATCATCAGGTTTATAGGTTTCAGCCTCAAATGGTAGGCCGATCTCTTCAGCAACCTTCTCAGCGTGCTCCAGCTCCTCCGCTCCCTCCAAACCTACAGATATCAGAAGTAGGTTTACTCCGCTATCCCTCGCTAGGGCTGCAATTACACTACTATCTAAGCCTCCGGAAAACGCTATTGAAGCCTTTTCCAAGCCGGCGGTTCTTCTCCTAACAGACTCCAAGAGCAACCTATGTAATTCTCTAACCGCATCTTCTTCCCTAGTGGGCTTCACCTTAGGCTTATCTAAAAGTTTAATCGGCTGAAAAACTACTCTCTCACTTGATATCTCCGCTAGATTTCCAGGCGGAAAGGATCTTACATTATTATTCTCTATTCCGAGAAGCCACAGCGCTTTACGTTCTGAGGCTAACGCGTAAAACCGTTCGTTCTCGCCGAAGTAGAGCGGGATCGCACCCATAGGGTCTCTCCCAGCGAATAATTTACCGTTCTTAAGGATAATGAATGAGAATGAGCCGTCCATTTTCCCAATCATGCTCTTTGCATAATTCTTAATGCCGTTGAATCTCTTCATTAGGTCGGTGAGCTCCCCTATTCCATGGGGCGGCGAGAATATTCTTCCATCGAAGATGATCTTGAAGTTATCCCCCTCAATTGGCTGTGGCTGATCATTCGGTAGCACGCGACTGAAATTATAGCCTAACGCAACCTCTGATTTAATGCTTATTTCACTTAGTTCGCTGAGGCTCTTCCCTATAATAGTGGCTTCATCGGTTGATATGCCATGTGCATCCGTGCCTCTATGCTTAAGCGCGTTGAGCATCCTGAGGGCTTCAGGGATCACATTCTCCTTAAGCCTAGAGATTACGGCCGCTAAACCGCCCATTCACCCGGTGAGGCCTCCTGAGAGTGATTCTAAACGCAAATTTCCTCAACACCAAAAATAATATTTCACGGATGAAAGATATTCATAGCGATGTCAACTGTTTAAATATTATCTATTAGAGGTGAAGAGTTTGCCTATTTTACCCATCGACACCGGGAGATATGGGACACCTGAGATGCTTAAGGTTTTTGAGGAGGAGAACTACATCCAGAAAATGCTTGATGTTGAGGCTGCGATTGCGTGGGCTCAAAGCGAGGTCGGCGAGATCCCGAAGGAAGATGCTGAGCAGATCATGAGAATGGCTTCAACAAAGTATGTGAAGGTGAGCCGCGTAAAAGAGATTGAGAAGGAAATAAAGCATGATGTTATGGCCCTTGTTAGATCTTTGACGGAGGTCTGTGGCTCAAGCGGAGCATATGTGCATTTAGGCGTGACAAGCTATGATATTG
>CAZGXE010000067.1:0-6592 GCA_964529605.1 uncultured Candidatus Bathyarchaeia archaeon
CCTGCATGTCGAAGTGTCCATGCCCGCATAGGAGGAAGAGTATGGTTTTCTCCTCTCCAGTCTCCTTACATCTTAGGGCTTCATCTATAACCGCTTTTATTGCGTGACTTGGTTCCGGAGCCGGTACAATCCCCTCAGTTTTAATGAATTGGTGGGCTGCATTGAACACATCCACTTGATTGTAGGCTGCAGTCTTAACCATTCCCTCTTTGCTTAACAGGCAGAGGGTTGGCGCCATCCCGTGGTATCGAAGGCCTCCAGCGTGGATTGGAGCTGGCACAAACATGTGTCCAAGCGTGTGCATTTTGAGCATGGGGGTTAGACGTGCAGCATCGCCATGATCATAGGTGTAGAAGCCTTTAGTTATGGTTGGGCATGCGGTCGGCTCAACAGCTAGGAATTGAACATCCTTCGGAGCTCTGCCGGAGACTTTGTCATAATAGAATGGCCAGAAGATCCCTGAGAAGCTGCTCCCGCCGCCTATGCAGCCAACGATTAAATCTGGATAATCATCTACGAGCTCCAATTGTTTTTTCGTCTCTAACCCAATAACTGTCTGATGGAGCAGAACATGGTTTAGGACGCTTCCAAGAGAGTACTTTACGTTTTCATGGGTTACAGCATCCTCTATCGCCTCGCTTATGGCTATTCCTAGGCTTCCCGGACTGTTCGGGTCATCCTTAAGTATTCTCCTTCCACTCTCCGTTTTTTCGCTTGGACTCGGATAAACCTCTGCACCCCAGAGCTCCATCAGAACCCGCCTATAGGGCTTCTGGTTGTAGCTGACCTTAACCATGTAAACGGTTGACTTCAATCCGAACAGCAAACAGCCGAATGCCAATGCTGAACCCCACTGGCCGGCACCTGTCTCAGTGGTTAATCGTTCAACACCCTCTTTCATCGCGTAGTAAGACTGGGCAACAGCTGTGTTAGGCTTATGGCTTCCAGGGGGACTAACTCCCTCATATTTATAGTATATTTTAGCTGGGGTTCCAAGGGTCTTCTCAAGCCCCTTAGCTCTATAGAGCGGCGTCGGCCTCCAGAGCATATATGCTTCACGGACTTCATCCGGAATGTTTATCCACCGTTCTTGGCTGACTTCCTGCATTATACATTCTTTCGAGAAAAGAACCATCAGCTCCTCTGGTTTTATCGGCTCCCTTGTCGCAGGATTTATTGGCAGAGGCAAGGGTTTTGGAAGATCTGGAAGTATATTGTACCACTGTTTAGGCACGTCATCCTCATCTAACATAATTTTTCTCAACATGGCTTCTCTCCTTAGAATGAAGAATATTGCTCTTACAAGTAATATTTAAACCTTTTGTGAACAACATTGTGCTTGAGAATACTGAAGCATTTATCAGAAAGAAGAACTGCCCGGCTCTTAAGCATCATTCTCTTTCAAGCTTAAATGCTTCCTGCATCTTTAACCGCCATTTAGGCAGATCATTAGGCGACTGGGGATATTCTTCGTAGGCTTTCTTAACGTTTCGCAGCTTCTTTGTCATATTATATAATTTTCTTAAAAGGGATAACCTTCCGAGCCCCCTGAATATTCTTTGGGTTGCATCGGTTATGTTTAGACGTACATCTCCCTCTAAGCCGGCTCTTAGCACATCCCCTTCCTTTATCAGCTTGTACTTCATTCCATAATTGATATCATCATTTGTTAGGTTCTGAAGGAAGATGCGGAAGACATCCAATCCAGCCTGCTTAGCACCGTAAGTCTTCATGTAGCGCACATTTATGGGCCATAGCCTCTCTATTGTTGACTCCCCTTCTGTCAGCGCTTCAGCTATTACTTCCCCGGCTATCTTACCAGCCATCATCGATGGGCCCATTCCACCGCCATGTATCGGATTTACGTGGCATGCCGCATCGCCTATAACAACTATTCCGTTGCTGACAAATGAGTCAAGTGGGCGTCTTGTCGGGACTACTCCTCCGCCGCCATGTATAATGGTTGACCCATCAAAGATTCTCCTGCTTAGAACAAACTTGTATAGCTGGCTTTTAGGATTCGGGAAAGCTCCCGCCGCTGCGACGCCAAGCCCAACGTTTACGCCGGCTTCTTTCTTTGGGAATATCCAATAGTATCCTCCTGGGGCAGCATTAAGATCCAAATATATTTGGCAGAATCCCGGTTCCTCTAGTTCCTCCTGGAGAACACGTATCTCTCTATAGCATATTACCTCATCTTTTCTATGAATTACTGTGTCTATTCCCATTTCGGGTGGAAGTTTCCTTCTCAGCACAGCAGCATATCCACTTGCGTCAACCGTAACTTTTCCTTCTAGAGCTACTTTTGAGTTTGTTCTTAGGTCTTTAGCAATAATGCCCTTAACAAAACCATTCTCTACTATCGGCTCTAAGGCCTGTGTTGAGTCGAGGAGTGTTACTCCGACGTTAATTGCTTCCTCTAATAGTCTCTGGCCGAAAGCATGTCTATTCACTATGAAACCATGCAGTCCCTCACCTACCAGACGGAAGACCGTCTCTAAATCAGGTGAATAAACCTTTATGCCTTTAATAATTCTTTCAAGTTCACATCCGCTCGGATATGATAGGCCGATCCTATCGAAGTGATGTTTGCCAATTGCATCACCGCAAACCTTATCGCCTATTGACTTTGCATCCTTAAAGTCAACTAGGCCGACGGATAAGCCTGCTTCAGCAGCGGATTTAGCAGCCATGCAGCCGCCAGTTCCGGCTCCAACGACAACAACATCGAACTTCATTACGTCCTTCATCTCTTTGATGCATCTGGTTACGTATATCTAAATTTAACCGTTACGCATTTTAAATTTAATCTCGATGAGATCAACAAGCGCTCATTTGGACGGCTGATAGGGAAAATTATTATTCCATTTTTATCATAACTATGATGAAGGATGCATCATGTTGATGAAGAGGATTCTAAATAGTTTGGCTTCTAGAAGGGCTCCAGGTCCTCTCCCCTCATTCAGCATTTTTGACATCCTAAGGTTTCTTAGGCTTCTAGCTGAGACTGGTTGTATTGGACGCGGGAAAATATCTGAGAAACTCGATTTAGGTGAGGGAAGCGTAAGAACTATGTTAAAGCGGCTGACTGAAGCAGGCTTGGTCACCAAATCAAGAAGCGGCTGTTCACTCACCTGTGAAGGTAAAATTCTCTGGAGCAAAATCGAGAAAGCCATACCAAAACTTGCTGAGATTGAAGCTAATGAGCTAACGATGGCCCCCTATAGTGTGGCGGTACTAGTTAGAGGTCAAGCTAAAATTGTTGGAAACGGTTTAGAACAGCGTGATATTGCAGTTATGAATGGTGCAAAGGGCGCTGTAACAATAGTTGCTAAGAATGATAAACTCATTATCCCCAGTGTTAGTGGAGATCTAGGTAGGGATTACCCGCTGGCCTTCAAACGAATAATGCAGCTGATGAAGCCGAAGGATGAGGATGTTATAATAATCAGCAGTGCAAACTCTCTTAGAGAAGCCGAATATGGTGCGCTTGCAGCAGCCCTATCCTTAGTTAACAATTTTGATAATGAGAAATAAATTTTTGAGGTTTAATATGTGATTTTTTCTCCTCCAGTGAAGATCCGCTCTAAAATAGCGTTGAGCTCAATGAATCCCTCGTTAGTTTTAGCTGAGACTGATATTAGAGGAAAGTTTAGGTCTAACTGATATATTGTCTTGCCCAGTCTGTGGCTTAATAGACGCCTCGTTCCCTCCAGTTTCTCATTTATGGCCGCTTCTAAAGCCTCTCTATCCTCAGCCCACTCTAAGATCATTTCAGCATCCTCTTTGGAAATTAGGTCGCATTTTGAGAGAACATGCACTTGTGGTAGAAAGAACCTCATGTAAACAGCCGCTGAAAGAAAAGTGTTTGAAACATAATTGAGTGGATTCGATGAGAAAACTGAGTCAAAGAGGTAAATTATTGCTCTAGGGTCCCGGCTTATTGCACTGGCTATGTAAGGTCCGCTGGCCCTAAAGGCGAAGAGCTCCATCTGTCCAGGCGTATCAACGAGCAGAATATCCGGGTTAATCTCCTCAATCTCCTTACTTAGACTCCCTATCTCGCTTGCAATTAGGTCAGCGGCCATAATCAACGCCCCGTTAGGTCCGAGCTCATATTCCTCCATTATCTTATCAATAGTTATGTAATTGCGGATATCTATGTCCGGTGTGTAGGGCAGTCTTATCACCCCCGGGTCCAGATTAAGTGTTGCAGCATCCTGCTCATTCATCTTAAGCCACTCGCTAAATGAGGCTGTTAGAAGAGATTTGCCTGAGCCGGCGGTTCCAATAATAAACGCTATGAAAACCATATATGCTCAGCCCCTATTTTAGACTCATGTAAGCGTGAATAACATGCTTCCTAATTTCTGAGGGCATCTAAAGAAAATGGATTTAGAATAGCATTTATATTTATGTCGTCCAGATTCTTCCTCCCCTCTTATGTATAAGGTCTGAAATTTGAATGAGTGCTCTTTCAATCCTCCGCTTTGCTATGTTCGGATCATTAGATGTGGTTGAAAAATGAAGTTCTATCCGATGAGTTTTCTCAGAGATTTTCGGATGCGACTTTATGTAAACATAGGGATTCCCACGCATAACCCGATCGATCAGTGGCGCCAAATCAGATTCGGTGATGCCGCTAACCTTGAGGCTGGCTTCATAGAAAGTCAGATTCCCAGCCATCTTGCGTAGAAGCGGAAAGATGGACTCATCAAATATAGCCATCATTTCCTGAGGAACCCCTGGGAGCATAACTATCCTTACGCCTTCATATTCAAGGATGACTCCGGGGGCTGTTCCAACAGGGTTCGGTAAGGGCTTTGCGTCCTTAGGTAATTTGCCCATTTTAACTCTGTATTGATTCATCTCAAATTTTTCCATTCGCCCCTCAGCAACGTACTGCTCATACTTCTTTCTAATCATTTCTAGAGCTTCCTTATTCTCTTCGAGCTCTCGGCCGACGGCTTTTGCAATTCCCTCAAGGGTTTTGTCATCGAATGTTGGACCTAAACCACCAGTTGTTATAATAAACGCAGGCTTACGCTGGATGGCTTCCTTAACGGCTGAAGCTATTTCATCTATGTCATCCCCCACAACCGTTATCCTCCGAACGGAAAGACCTAAACTTGTTATTCTCTTTGCAAGCCAATTAGCATTAGTATTCAATGTTTTACCTATAAGAAGCTCGTTTCCAATGCAGATTAGCTCAACTTGAGCGGCAGCCGCAGACAAGATCATCCCTCACAGCTTATAGAAATTGTTTAGAAACTTAATAAGGATTATATTGGCCAAGAGTACACATCCGGATTAAAAAAATAAAAAAGGATTTTCACTTCTTTTTTGAAAGCCACCATCGTAAATATTCCTTTCTCATCCTCTTTCTTTCATCCTCATCCAATCCAAGCCGTTCTCTATTCCTCTCTCTAAGCTCAACAAGATCTTGATAAGTAATAGATAGACCGCAACTTTTACATACGTAATGTTTTGTTCGGCCTATATAGAGCATTTCTCCTCCACATTCCGGACAGTAGGGCATTCTAAATCCCTTCAACAAGAAAAAAGCCAAATCAAATAGAAATACATTTTGGTTTCCTCATTCCCATCAGAAAGAAAAGATTTTTAGACGCCTCCAATCATTTCAATTATTGAGCCGGGGAGAACAAAAGTTCACCCGCCCGCCAAACCCTCAAAAAGGGGGTTCGGCAAGGGGTGGCAGAGCGGAAATGCGCTGGACTCGAGATCCAGTGGCCCTTTCGGGGCCGCAAGGGTTCAAATCCCTTCCCCGGCGCCAAATCCGCTGTAATTGTCAAATCCCTATTAGCCAGTATACCTGTCCGGGTGGCTGTACTTTAATTCTGTAAGCTTTGCATATTCCTTGTCGTAGCTTACTATCTCCAGATTCTCAACTATTCCAACAGCTGCGTGGAGACTGTCAAAGTATGTTAAGAACTTATGCTTCTCTCTCAGCTTAAAAGCTTCGCTGTGATATTCAAGTTTTGTTGGAAATGTACTTATCTCTCTATACTTGAGAAGTTCGCTGAGAGCGTTGTAGAAGGTTGTAACTTCCTTGACAATTATTTCCTTGGACTTCAGGAGTAAGTTCAGCTCTATGAATGAATATGGTGAAATCTTTACCTCTCCAAGAAGGTTATCGAGAAATTTTACCACATTGGCATGACGCCTATCTTTAGGGGATATTAGAGCAAGTAGGATATCCGTCTCTATGAGTATGGCCAGTTCTAGGCCTCCTTTTGGAGTTCACGCTCCGCTACTCTGCGCAACCTTTGGATATCCTTCTCTACGTCTGTTGTGCCTTTTATTACAAGATTCTCAAGGGACTTTAAGGGGTCCTCTACAGGCTTCAGAGTTATTTCCTCTCCCTTAACGATGATCTTTACTATATTCTTTATGTCGAACTGTTTCCTAATATTTGAGGGTATAACAATTCTTCCCTTCCGATCAACCTTCACCGTTACCTCGCTCAATCATACCACCTTGATAAAAACCCACTTCCCACCAAATAAACTTTCCCTCATCCACCCTTCATTGAAAATTAAGTAGCGGTGATGAAAGTTAATGAGGGTTCGAA
>CAZGXE010000068.1:0-6442 GCA_964529605.1 uncultured Candidatus Bathyarchaeia archaeon
GATCAGTATCAATTTTAATACGCGCAGGCCTAGAACGCATGGTCGATGAGGCTGAACGATCACTTAAAGATGTGCTCTCAGTCTTATCGGATGTTGTCAGAAACAGTAAGGTTGTGGCTGGCGGAGGAGCCGTTGAGGCTGAAATAGCGAGGAGGCTTAGAGATTACGCATCAAATGTAAGTGGTAGGGAGCAGCTAGCTATAGAAGCCTTTGCTGAAGCCATTGAATCAATACCTCGAACACTCGCTGAAAACGCTGGGCTAGAGCAGATTGACATAATCGCTGGTTTAAGAGCTGGGCATGAAAAATCAGATGGCCAATTCCTCGGAGTTGATGTTTCCTCCGGTAAACTCGTCAACATGTATGAGAAGGGTGTAATCGAGCCGATGCTTATTAAGGAGCAAGCCATAAAATCCGCCGTTGAAGCTGCAACAATGATTCTTAGGATCGATGATGTAATTGCCTCTTCAAAGATTAGAAATAAAGCGGAACCTACATGATCATGAGGTCGGGTAGGACTTGATTAAACTGAAATTTTTATAACTGCCCCATTTTATTGTAGTTAAATCGGAGAACCGGGCCTTTGCCTCCTCGGAGAACATGCATAACCTACCATGAAAAATTTGTTCAATACGATTTAGGGGTTAATCACCCTTTTAGGGGAGACAGATTCATAAAGGTAAAGCGTTTCTTTGAGGAGAAGAATCTTTTTAAGCTGCCAAACATTTCCTTAATCGCTCCTAAGCCAGCCGTTAAAGAGGATTTATTGAAGGTGCACACTAATGAATATGTTGAGCATGTATTTCGCTTAGCAGAAGAAAATAAACCCTATGACATTGACACGCCGACCTCAAAGAGCATTCTGGAAGCGTTAATGTATATTATCGGCGGGGTTCTCAGGGCTGGAGAAGCTGTTACCAGCGGAGAATTTGAGAGAGCAGTGGCTTTAGGCGGCGGATTCCACCATGCCGGTAAAGATTACGGCGGCGGATTCTGTCTATTTAACGACATAGCCATACTCATCGAACATCTTAAAGAAAAATTTAAGCTCAGAAAAGTTCTCGTACTCGATTATGATGTTCACGCCGGAAACGGAACAAGCAACATATACTATTCCGATCCAAGAGTGCTCTTCATATCGTTCCATCAGGACCCGATGACCATCTATCCGGGACGCGGCTTCATTAATGAGATAGGTGAAGGCGACGGAACGGGTTACAATATTAATGTTCCATTACCAATGAGAACTGGTGAAAAAGTATATCTTCACGCTTTAAGGGAGATTTTCCCGCCCCTAGCCAGAGAGTTTAAGCCGGACGTGATATTGGCTAATGGTGGAAGTGACGCACACTTCGCAGATCACCTCGGAAGCCTAGGGTTAACGGCTAAGGGCTTCTTTAAAATAGCGAAGTTAATAAGCAAAGTTTCAGATGAGGTCTGTTGTGGGAAAGCCATGCTCTTAATCGCCAGCGGATACAACACGCTTGTTCTACCATACTGCTGGTATGCACTCGTTGCCGGCATAGCGGACCTAAACATAACCGAAACTGAAATTGAGGATCATTATCCCGCGCCTCCAAATCCGTGGCAGAATAAGGAGCGAGTTGAAAAAATAATAGATGGCCTAAAAAAGATCTTGAGCGGCTACTGGGATTGCTTTAGGAAATGAGCGAAAAACTATTTACCGTCGTCCTTCAGGGTATGCTACTGCAAACATAGGTTTCATGCTTAACTTTTAGTGGGCATCCCCCACCGCAGATATTCAGAGTTGGGCATTCGCGGCATTTCTCCGGAACATATTTTCTCGACCTGATCTCGAGGCATAGCGGATGCCGCCAGATCTTTTCCCAGCTGTCCTTCAGCATATTCCCTAGAGGCGCAAAGTAGCTTTGGCAAGGTATAACTGTTCCATCAGGTTCTATGCACATGCTTATTCGACATGCACTGCAGGTTTTTATTCCAAGATCAAGCTTTAAAGGGTTTAGGACGCAGTATTCCGTCGGCGTATACCATATGAACTCCATTCTTAGCTTCCGGGCATGATCCCTAATTTTAGCTAATATGAGCTCAAGGCTTGATTCTTTAATAGCGAATTCTTTGGCTATCTTAGGCTCCGTGGCCTTTCCAGAATATATCAGGCTGTTGCATGCAAACTGCCTAAGCCCAAGACCATATATGAAATCTATTGTCTCTAGGATTCCTTTGACATTATACTTATTCAGGGTTGTGTTAGTTAAGGTATATATGGGAGATTCAATAGCGTTCTTTAGGCCTTCAACAGTTTCCTCCCAGCTTCCAGCAACGCCGGTAATTCTATCATGGATCTGCGGATCATGGGATTCAAGCGTTATTTGAATATGGTCTAAGCCTGCTTCAACTAGGGACTGGAAGTAAGATTCATCCTTAAGCCTACGTCCATTTGTAACCAGTCCGCATACAAGCCCAATCTTCTCAGCGTAGGCGATGAGCTCCGGCAGATCGTTTCTTAAGGTTGGCTCTCCGCCAGTGAAGACAACGTGCGGAATCCCCAATTTGAAGATTTTATCCATAACCTTAAACCATTCTTTAGTCGTTAACTCACCTGTTTCTCTCGGGCCTCCCGCATAGCAGTGCACGCATTTATTGTTGCATCTATAGGTTATTGCCAGATCCATGCGATAGGGCGCGCTGAGCTCCCTCTTGAAGGGCTCCAGCTTCTCAACCCCAAGATAAGAGACTGGGCACACATCCGGAGTATTCACAAAAGTGTTTATCACGTAGAGAATTTCCCGATAGTCTTTTCGAGCGGTTTCAGCATCAACCCTATAGCGCTTAACAATCTTCTTTACGGTTTCCTCCTCACTATCGCCACGTATAAATGACGTAACATACTCAGCTGCCGTTCTATTAAGGAATAAAACTCTAGAAACATTAATGATCAATATGCCGCTTCCATCCCTCTCAAGCCTTAAGTGGAGCCTCAAACCCCCATGTTCTTCATTCTGCACTCTTAAATGATAGAGTGGAAGCCTACTTTTTCTAGGGATCAATCTCCTAAGGTTAATTTTAACCATTCTTTATCTGGCACCTCCGTGAGCACATGCACATGCGCAGCTAACGCAAGCGCACGCACAAGCGCAGCTTGCGCAAGCACATACGCAGCTTGGAAATCTAAGCGGTTTCTGCGCAGCCTGAGCTTTCTGGGTCGGGATAAGCTGGTTTGCAAACTTCTGTACATTCAGAACAATATTATTCGCAGTTTTCTGAAGGGCTAAAACAATGTTGTTTGCGAAATCTTGACCAGGTACAGGCGTCGGTTTAAACCCGCCTTCACCAGTCCTGGTTTGTGGGCGGCCACGTGGCGGCCTAGGCCAGTGCCAATACCACCACCAGTCAGGCCTAGGATAAACTATAACGTCGGGTGGAAATGCTACCTTAAGATTCTCCTCGAAATTCTCGTCCGCTAGGAGCCACTCTAGGTTTCTTTCTAGAACTTCACATTTGAGTTCCGGCGTTCCAGCCTGTGTTACCTGCCTCCAGGCCCTACTAACAATAGCCCTATAATATTTTACAGTGTCTATCCTCGAGAATCCTCTTATCTTAGAGTTCACAGTCTCCCTGAGATTTAGGTATGTTTTTGCAAGCAACCTATCGTTTAGGCTTCCATCTGATTTTACGGCGTGCAGAAAGTCGATCTCGTAATATCTGAGGTTTACTGGCTTACTCTCTTTTTTCCTCAATTTTCTAAGTTTAATAACCGGTTCGGTTGACACTACCATAACAATCTTCTTGAGCAGTAAGCCGAAAAGAATCATTGTTAGAATCTTTATTGGCTTTAGGTCTAGAACAACAGCTGCTTCAACAGCAGTTAAGCCGCGAGCTGGACCTAGAGCTTCAATCGCTATTCTGGGCTTCTCATATTCAGCCTTTCTAAATCTTCTGTAGAATACTACTACAACGATTATGAGGGCGGCTGTGAAAGCAGCTACCGACCCGCCGATTAAAATATAATACCATATGTCGGGTCCTATGCTGAGATACTTATTTGGAAAGGAAACACCGACCCAAAATTCCCCAGAAGCTGGCCAATCACTCCTCTCCCAGTATACGACAAGCAAATTCTCCTCGTTTCTATAAACGTTGCTGAATTCCTTATTCTCCAAATATTTGACCTCATCCTCTTTAACCCCCTCCGGAAGCACAATCGCAACTCTAACGCTGTCTATTGGGGCCTCCGCAGTATCAAATGTGGATGGATAAAATTTCAGCCCAACATTTCCCGGGTTCATATTATCCTCATAAATCATCCCCGAAACCGTGGCGTAAACAATCACTGTGTATGGCATATTTAGAGTTATCGGCTTACTGAGTTGTATATCAAGACCGTAGAATCCTTCTTCTGAAAAAGATTGATATTCAAGGTTTTCTCCCTCTTCATTCTGAACATAGTGGATTTGAAAGTCCTCTTTAGGCATTCCTATTGTGATTATACCTTCTGGACTACCAGAGGTATAAGTTAAGGTTACATTGTAAATTATGTCAACAGTTCCATCCTTGTTTACCCATATTTGCACCCACTCCTTATCAACCCTATAGGTGACAGAGTTTCCAAATGCTGGAGCAACGCTTATGATGAGAAGTAGGAATGAAACGGCGATCAGAACGTGGGAGCGATGCCTTCCCACCCATCCACAATTAATTTTCGCTACCATAAGGGTTCCTCAGTTAACTCGAAATTGTTTCCACAGTAATCACACTTAACTATCGGCTTTCCAGCTACAATCTTAACTTTCGTTACATCTATGATTGCCCCGCAAACTGGACAGCGGGCTTCCTTAACCTTCACTGGGCCGCCAACCGATATTGTCTGCTTAATCTCTATCGGCTTTCTTTCGCGACTAAATAGTAATAATATTATGGCGATTGATGTAAAAATTAAGCCAACAAAGAAATAGGTGATCCCGAGGTTGAACGATATCATGAAAACCGCGCCCAAGAAGAGGAGGAGCGCTGACAAAGCATAAACAACAGCCTTCAACAAGCCTTTAGCCATTTTCGATCCGAATCTCCAAATTAAATTTAGATACTAAAAATAACTCGTTACCAAGCATATATTCCTTTTTAGGATTTTATTAGTTCTAGCGCTTCTCTGAATTCCCGTGTTTCAGCCTTTCTCAGCAATTCATACATGAGCATCTCTGTTGAAGTAACTATAACACCGCTCTGCCTCATTCTTTCAATAGCTATGTTCTTGTCCTCTATCTTCCTTGAGGAAGTTGCATCGCTGACAACACAAACCCTATAGCCATACTTTACGCCTTCAATTGATGTTTGAGCTACGCATATGTGGGCCTCTATTCCAATGATTATAAGTGTTTCAGCCCTCATATTCTTGAGGATATCTCTAAATTTTTCGGAGCCAAAACAGCTAAACTCAACCTTCTCGATTGATTTAATATTCGGCAGAAGCCCCCTAATCTCAGGAATTGTTGGTCCAAGTCCCTTCGGATACTGTTCAGTTAAGATTATAGGTATACCAATTATCTTGGCGAACCTGATCAATTTACGCATGTTATTTAGGATTATATCCTTACCAGAAATGAGTGGAAAAAGCCTCTCTTGAACATCCACTACGATCAAAACAGCATTTTCTTTGGAGAGTAACCCTTCACGACTCAAGCGAACACCACCATAATGGGGATAATTATATTCAAGCATAAAAGAATTAGCAGCTCCAATTGGTTAATCCTAAAAACCGATCATCCCATTTCGGAGATTAAGTCTATTGTTGCCTGTCTAATGGCTCCCACACTATTCAGTCTCGGTCGCCAACCAAGCCTCCTAATTTTAGATGTATCCAGAAGCATCTCTTTTACGTCTCCCTTCCAGCCTCTTCCCCCCTCTACACCGCCAGTATATCGTATCTCAACCTTTTTTAGAGCCATTTCTTCAATAACGATTTCTGCTATAGTTTTCACGTCAACACTATCTTCTGATCCAATGTTATATATTTCAACCCGATCAACGGCATGTTCAGCCACTCTAATCAAAGCCTCCACACAATCCGCCACATAGAGATAGGATTTTCTCTGAGTTCCATCGCCCAAAACCTCAAGCGTTCCCGGATTATTCCTTAGCTTATTTATAAAATCATATATGACTCCGTGCCTGCTTCTTGAACCTACAATATTTGCGAGTCTACATATTACGCTCTTAAACTCGAAGAGATGGGAGAATCCGGAGATGAGCGCTTCGCAGGCAAGCTTTGAGGCTCCATAGAGAGAGATAGGTTTTAATGGACCGTAATCTTCAGGTGTAGGTTTCTTCTCCGCTTCGCCGTAAACTGTTGATGTTGATGTGAACACGATTCTCTTGCATTCACCTGACTTTCTCATTGCTTCCAGAAGGTTATAGGTTGCAAGAATGTTCTGTTCATAATCAACCCTTGTATTGAATGCTCCGA
>CAZGXE010000069.1:0-6399 GCA_964529605.1 uncultured Candidatus Bathyarchaeia archaeon
AGCCTCACACAAACCTAACCTCCATAAACCTTCTAAATTTACAGAACAAGATTGAGATGGATAACTTCTAGAATTATTCGTTCTCCATGATGCACATCTTTTCAATTTTCAATTTAGAATACTATAATCAAGGTTGAAAACTCTTCCAGTAGGATGGTTCCTAGCGAAAGGGTTGCGGCATAAGTTCGGCAGTTGTATCTTGCTTTCTCAGCTACTCTTTTCACCTCCTCTAATGTAGCTTCTGTTTCAGCCTTAGCTCCTGCGATTTTCGTGACGAATAGATCACCAACTAAACCTTGTTGATGTTTCATAGAAAAAATTTTGAAAGTTATAGGAGGGGGTAGGTTCAGTAGCAAAACCTGCAACCAGCTGATCAATTGCTTATTTTCCATACAAAAATTAGGCTGAAAATAACGGAATTAAGCCTATTTTCGCGATTACTACCGTTGTTATTTCCGGGAAAAATAACTACGGTTGTTATCTGGAAGAGGGGGAGGGGGGCTCATCTAATGGCCTGCTTTTTATGCAAAAATTGACTAAAAACACATTAAAAATCAAATAATAAATTAGGTTAGAAAATTGGTTTAAAACCAAGGATCATCGAAAAATAAGAACAAAAATTTGATTGCTTTTGGCATTCCAATCAAATTGGCTTTTACACTTGAAAAATTAGGCTTAAACCCAAAAGAAGCATTTAAACAGTTCCTTATTCAAATCGCAAACCAAAACAACATTCCCGCAGCGAGTCTCCAAACAAAGCCTGTTTTAAGCCCCGTTTTCGAAAATCATCATAGATTTTTGGCGGGCCCGGGGGGAATTGAACCCCCGACCCTCGGCTTAGGAGGCCGATGCCCTATCCTGACTAGGCCACGGGCCCTTTAAGGTAATTTTTGATTTAAGGCTTGATTTATGTTTTTCTGATTCAGATTTTTAGGTTTTTGTTACCATGCTTGTTATTGTGTGCATACTATTTGCTCCCTTACACTCCTTAGGAGAAAATGATGATCTCGGGAGCTCGGATTGTTCCATCCTCAAGTTTTAGCTGGAAAAGCTATTACATCGAAGAAATGCTTGCTGCTTTCCTTGAAAACTCGGCTCGTAACAGCAAGGTTTAAGCCTAAAACACCTAACAGAGGAGGGATTAAAACCGGCTGGATATGATGAACCACATCGTTTAAGAAATCGTAAAGAGGCTTCATCTGTTATTAAGGAGGCTAAGAGGCCTCGGCTGGGTTCGCTACTTCTCCTCTGATTGTCTTCTCATGAGCTTTGCTGGCTAATTCAAGGCCGAGTTCACTTAGCTTCTTGAATATTGAAGATTCCGTGTTCGCCTTGTAGAGGATTGTTGCACCTATTTTTCTGGAGGGCTTAACTATTTCAAGCCTCCTCAAGAACGTCTCAAACCCTGTAGAGCTGAACGCGGCTAATTCCCGCTTCCCTCACATACATCGGTTTTCGCGTAATCCCAAAACCCTATTCTCCAGAGCGCCTCCTTTTAAGATGAGCAGCCTCTAATTTTTAGGAAAGAATAAATTTTCCTCATGTTCTCATTACTTTAATAAGGAAAGTTAATGAGGAAAGTGCAAGATTGACGATCAAAGACAATTTCGGCAGACCTGTTGAGAACATTCGGATCTCAGTGACTCGGAAATGTAATTTTAGATGCATATATTGCCATCAGGAGGGGCAGCCACCTAATTTCACGGTTGAAATGTCGGCTGAGGAGATTGAGCGGATAGTTAGGGTAGCAGCTTCCCTAGGTGTTTGGGGAGTTAAATTAACCGGCGGCGAACCGCTTCTAAGAAGCGATATAATTGAAATAGTACAAAGAATAAGTAGCATACCCGGGATAAGAGATGTTTCCATAACAACGAACGGCTTCTTCCTCACTCAGTATGCTGAGCAGCTGAAGGAGGCCGGGCTCTCCAGGGTTAATGTTAGCTTAGACACTTTAAACCCGAGGAAATTTAAGATGATCACCGGCGTAGACGCGCATGAAAATGTTGTTAGAGGCGTAATTGAGGCTGCTAAAGCGGATTTAAATCCGGTTAAGGTGAATATGGTTCTTCTCAAGGGCATAAACGAAAATGAAGTAGGGGATATGATAAAATTTGCAAGGGAGAATCAGCTTATACTTCAAATAATTGAGCTTGAACGAGCAAATGAAGACGAATTCTATATGCGGTATCATGTGGATCTTAACGATATCGAAGGGAAACTTAGGGAGAGGGCAGCCAAAATAATTGTTAGACGAATGCATCACAGAAGGAAGTATATTCTTAATGAGGGGGTTGAAGTGGAAATCGTTAGACCCATGCATAACAGCGAATTTTGTCTCCACTGCAATAGGATTCGTCTAACATCAGATGGGAAGCTCAAACCATGCCTATTCCGGAATGATAATCTTGTAGATCTGCTCGGTCCGATGGAGGAGGGTGCAAGCGATAAACATTTGAGAGAACTCTTCATCAAAGCCGTAAAGATGAGGAAGCCGTTCTTTATGTAATAGAGAAACACTCGTATGCGGTTATGAGGAGAATATAAAAATCCCCTTAGCCCTAAATATGAGATAGCTGAAATAGTATTTTGTGAAGTTTCAGCCGGGTTTAATGGCGTAATTGAAAGAGCAAGTCTAGGAGAATAGGAGTATGAGGGGAAAAGTTGTAGTTTTGATGGGCTCTAAAAGGGATATTGATTTTTCACGCAGGATCCTCAGACACCTAGATACTTTAGGCGTGAAATATGAGCTTAGGGTTGCATCCGCACATAAAACTCCGAGGAAGATTCTTGAAATAATAAAGGAATATGAGCGGAGCAAGGTTGTTTACATAACTGTAGCTGGCAGATCAAACGCCTTAAGCGCGTTTGTTGACGCTAACACATTGAAGCCGGTTATAGCATGCCCACCCTACTCCGAAAAGTTCAGCGGAGCGGACATATATTCCTCACTTAGGGTTCCAAGCGGCATAGGCTCGGTTGTGACGATTGAGCCGGAGGGAGCCGCCATAGCTGCGGCCAAAATACTAGCCCTGGAGAACCCTGATCTCGCTGACAAAATCCGCGAATATCAAAACTTCAAAAAGAGGGAGGTTGAGAAGGCTGATGAAGAGGTTAGAAGACTCCGGGGGGAATAGGAAGCTGGGTAGCGTAAAAGATTTAGAGGTTATTAAGGCGCCGTCTAGGGATAAGATGGGAATTGGGAGATTCCATTTCTCGAATCGATACTCAGTGTTCGACTGGGGGGAGATGCCGGATCACATAGATTTTAAGGGCGCCGCCCTATGCCTTATGGGTGCATATGCTTTCGAAAGGCTTGAGGATAGAGGTGTTAAAACCCACTATAGGGGTTTAGTGGAGAAGAATGGTAAGGTTGTGAGATTCGATGAGTTGGATGAGCCGGTTAACATAATGGAGTTTAATCTCGTCAAAGTGTATAGGCCAAGAGCCTACACGGATAAAAATGGACTGAAATATGACTATAGTATTTTCACACCGAACTTAAAGAATTTCCTAATACCCTTGGAGATAATATATCGGAACGGTCTACCTGAAGGCTCATCAGTCTTTAAGAGGCTTGAACAGGGTTTGATCACGCTTGAGGACTTAGGATTAGATCATTACCCGAGACCTGGTGAGAAACTCTCTAAACCGATTTTTGATGTAAGCACAAAACTGGAGGAGAAAGATCGGTACATTACATGGGAAGAAGCGAAGAGGATAGCTGGCTTAACGGATAGCGAGCTGGAGGAGGTTAAAACGATGCTTCTCAAAATTGATAACATAATAACTGATATAGCCTCCAACGCTGGCTTAGAGAATGAAGATGGTAAAATTGAGCTGGCATTTGACGATGGCAGAAATCTTATGGTTGCAGATGTTGTTGGCACATTGGATGAGTGCAGGTTCACATATAATGGTATACACGTCAGTAAGGAGATTGCAAGGCGATTCTATAGGAGAACAAGATGGTATAAAGATGTGGAAGAAGCGAAAAAGATGGCTCAACTAGCCGGCGCGGAGGACTGGAGGAAGCTGTGCAAGTCATCCCCGCCGAAGCTTGAACCGCAGCTTAAGACACTTATAAGTGAAATGTATATGGCAGCCGCTAACGACCTAACAAAACGCAAGTTTTTTAATGTACCTACTCTCGCTGAGATTGCGAAGAAATACTGTGAATATGAAGAACGCATAAAACAATGATAAAAAAAAGGTTTTTGTTTATTTCTCTTTGATTCAGAGTTCAGCCTATTCCAAATGTAGGTTCAAAGGTTTCTTCTTCACCGGATCCCTCAGTCGACCCCTCAGCCTCTTCAACTTCATGTTCAACTGATTTAAGCATGGGTTCCATCGGCTTCTCTTCAGTGGAGGGTGTGGGCCAAGCTGATACCTCAGGTTCTTTTTCTTCGTATTCAACGGCCTCAACCGTCGGCTCCGATGGCTTCTCTTCAAGCGATGGCTCCGCAGATACCGCTTCTTCAACTTCCTTTTCTTCGCTCACAACAGCCTCCTCAGCGGGTTTTTCCGTAATCTTCTCCAGAGCACCTTTTATTTCCTCCATCTCATGCTTCATTGATTCTAAACCGAGTGATAGAGCCCTGCTCTGCGCCTCATACGTTTCATCATCTATTTCTCCTGTTGCATGAAGAATTTCGACATTAGCTAAGGATATCTCTAAGATTCCCAGATGCTTTTCCAGACTATCCATCCTACCCTTCATCTTACGGATCACTGTTTCAAGATATTTCTCTACATCAGCTAGAGTTTCCCCAATCTCCCTGCTTAAATGCTCATATGTTAGTTGCGAAATCCTCTGGGACGAAAATAGATCCTCAAGTGCCTGTTTTTTCTTTTTCAGCAGCTCCAATTCCTTAGACGCTAATTCAAAAGTGTATTTCCATAAACTCAACATTAACACCCAGAGAAAACTTGAGGGAATAAATGATAGATAATTTTTATCATCATGCAAACATATACCTATATATTACACTAAAAATAATAAAACGAAAACTGTTAAGAAAACTGAACTAAAAACTGAAGTTTAAGAGCAAAACGCTAAATAAAAAAGTAAAAATAATTAAAAAATGAAAAAGGAAGATTGGCACTGCGATAGCTGTGCATAATAATTGATCATTCCATAAATTAACCTCAATGTAATGTTTTGACAGCGGATAAAAAGGGGGAATACAGTAAACATTTAAATAATAAAATTTAATACAAGAAATAACAATTAAGGAGGAAGACAGGATAGGGGAGGAAGAAAACTTTTATGGAGAAAACGGTTCCAGCCGTTAAAGTTGTGGACGTCCATAAGGACTATTATCTGAAAGGTGAGGTTGTTCACGCTTTACGCGGGATAACCCTCGAAATACCTCATGGAGAATACTTGTCAGTTATGGGTCCCTCCGGCTCCGGTAAGACAACGCTCTTCAACATGATCGGTGGCATAGACAAGCCGACGAAGGGCGACATATTCATCGACGGAATTGATTTATCCAAGATCCCCTCGAAGTCTATGGCTTGGCTTAGATGCCGTAAGATCGGATACATATTCCAGACATTCAACCTAATACCCGTCCTAACAGCCAAGGAGAATGTTGCTCTACCAATGATTTTCCTCGGCGTGCCTAAGGAGGAAAGGGAGAAAAGAGCCGTTGAACTTCTAACCTCAGTTGGTTTAGGCGATAGGGTTGATCACAGACCCACAGAGCTTAGTGGCGGTCAGCAGCAGAGGGTTGCCATAGCCAGAGCCCTAGCGAACAATCCGGCTCTAATATTAGCTGATGAGCCGACTGGAAACCTAGATCTTAATACCGGCTTCGCAATAGTTCAGCTTCTATATCGCTTGAAGGCTGAGAGGGGTACAACAATCATATGCGCAACACACGACCTCAAGATGATTGACATAAGTGACAGAGTGGTCTTCCTGAGAGACGGGGCCATCGAAAACATTGAGGAAAGAAGAGGTCTCACTTTGACAGCTGAGGAGTATTTTGCTGAGGAAAAGTAAGGGAATGGGGGTGTAGAGATTTGGCTGAGGGAAAGAGTACGGAAAAAATTCAGTGTCCATGCGGTAGGATAATAGATAGCCCAGAGGAATATAAAATTGTGTATCTGAAGCATGAACTGCAGGAGATCGACATTCTCTGCCCAAATGATTCATGCTATCTGAGAGAGCTCGGATACATAAAGTTTGAGAGGAAGAATGGGAAAGCCGTTTTTAAGGAGGCATCATTTTACCCGCCGTTCGTAACATGGAATTCTGGCCGCCTCGGGTTTGAGGTGGCTGAAAAGCTTCTGAAGAGCCATCTGAAGGCTGTTGCAAAAAAGGTTGATTGGGAGAGGTTGTAGGCACGTCTGGTTCAAGCTAAATTTTTTTCTCCCTTTAAGCTGCTGGAGACA
>CAZGXE010000070.1:0-6280 GCA_964529605.1 uncultured Candidatus Bathyarchaeia archaeon
GCAGTCGCAGGGCTGAACTCGGCTTTCCAACTGCTTCTTTAGCTGGATACACAAACTCTGGTAAAAGCACCTTATTTAACGCGCTGACAAGGGAGGATGTTCCAGCGGATTCAGGGGTCTTCACAACGCTCTCAACAACAACAAGGGCCGTAAAAATTTTCGGAGAGAAGGTTCTGATAACGGATACGGTTGGCTTCATAGATCGCTTACCCATAATTCTCATAGAAGCCTTTCATTCAACACTTGAAGAAACAATCTTTTCGGATCTAATCCTCCTAGTTGCTGATGCAAGCGAGCCGCTCAGCGAAATTCTGAGAAAGATCTCCGTCTCCCTCAACACTATACGGGATATAGGCGCAACAGGGATACCCATTCTATTAGCATTAAATAAGATCGACTTGCTTTCTCCCAGCGAATTATATAAGAAAGCTGACTGTTTAGGCAACACCTATGGCTTAAAAATCGTTCCGATATCAGCTCTCTATGAAATCAACCTCGATCTGCTGAAGATGGAAATCGCGAAGATCCTAAGAAGATATGTAGATTCCTTCTTAACCCTTCCAATCAGCCAGAAAACCTTTTCCTTCCTTTCATGGATTTTCGGGAACGCAAACGTGCATAAAGTTAAATACGGTAATAATGCTTTAAGCATATCCTTCAGCGCCCCACCAAACCTAATAGATAAAATTAGAAAGCAAGCTGAAAGGATTGGTGGAAAATTTGGGCAACCCTGAGAAATGGAAAGTGTTTATTCTCCGACTCTTCCATAGACCCGATAGGGATAAAAGGGTCACAACCCACGTTCTTCTAGTAGCAAGAGCATTTGGAGCTCATGGAGCATTCTACAGCGGCCAAAAAGACGAGAGTGTTGAGAGAAGCATCAGGAAGGTTGTGAAGTCCTGGGGCGGCCCCTTCACTGTTGAATTTGTTGAAGATTGGATGGAAAAAATAAAGCGGTGGAAAAGGGCGGATGGAGAAGTCATCCATTTAACGATGTACGGTTTACCCATAAATAAGGTTATTCAAGAGATACGAGAATCCAGCCGGAATAAGCTCATAGTCGTCGGCGGAGTGAAGGTTCCGAAGATGGTTTATGAACTCGCAGACTGGAACCTCTCCATAACATCTCAACCCCATTCGGAAGTTGGAGCATTAAGTGTCTTCCTACATGAACTATACATGGGTAGAGAACTAACAAAAGAGTTTGAGGATGCAAAAATCAGGATCATCCCCCAAGCTAAGGGCAAAAAAGTCATACGGACAGATCTGCTTTAGAAAATGTTTATTTGGCACTGGATCCAATTAATTTAATCTTATAGAAGCCAATAATATTATATTATTTGAGTGAGTGGAATCATACATGCCCATAGCTAACCATGATACGCTGGTTAAAGTTGCGAACATAATTGGAGGAGAGAAGGCTGTTAAGATAGTTGAGGCCCTCACTCGAGCTGATGAGATGACTGAGGAAGAAATTATAGCGAAAACTGGAGTTAAGCTCAACGATGTAAGGAGGATACTTTACAGATTATACGAACATTCCATAGTTGGTTTAAGAAGGACAAGGGACAAGAACACCGGCTGGTTCATATTTCACTGGAGAATCCAGATGGATCAGCTCGAGGGCTTCATAATAAGTCAGAAAAAGCGGGTGCTTGACAAGCTGGAAATGCGATTGGAGTATGAAAAAAACCATGATTTTTACTATTGTTATACCCCTGGATGCAAACGTTTGACTTTTGAGGATGCAATGGAACATATTTTCAGATGCCCCGTATGCAATAAGCCCCTAACCCACTACGATAACAGCAAAATAATTGAGGCGCTTGAGAAGAAAATTAAGTGCATCAAGAGTGAGCTGAATGAATGAAACTCTACCCTCACCAGAAGAGGCTATTAAAATCCTTCAGAAAGTCGGCTGTCCAAACAATGTAATAAAACATTGTGAAGCAGTTGCAAAGCTTGCAGTTCAAATAGCTAAGAAATGCTCGGAGAACGGTGTGGCAGTTAACATTCGTTTGGTTCATGTTGGCGCCCTCTTACATGATATAGGTAGATCTAAAACTCATGAGGTTCACCACGCTGTTGTCGGCAGTGAAATAGCTGAATCATTAGGTTTACCGAAGCCAGTAATATCCATCATAAAGCGGCATGTGGGAGGAGGAATAACCCCTGAGGAAGCGGAAAAACTCGGCTGGCCAAGCGGAAGCTACATGCCTGAAACCATTGAAGAGAAAATAGTTTCTTATGCGGATAAGTTAATTGAGGGATCGAAGGTTATTCCAATCGAAAAAACTATAGAGAGATTAAAGAGGGAGTTGGGTGCAAACCATCCAGCCGCTGAAAGAGTCAGACGGCTTCATAATGAAGTTTCCGTGCTCTGTGGATTAGCATAACATTTTTATATTTTATGTCTCAAAAGGAAAATCAAAAAAGCCTAAATAATATCTTAAAAATCTTCTTTAAAGGAAGAGGATGAATAATGGCTGACTTCGAGATAAGATCTAAAATGCTTGTCAAAGATATTATGACAAGCCCTGTAATAACAATTAATGAGGATTCAACAGCTGATGAAGCTGCCAGACTGATGAGAGACAATGAAATTGGATGCGTTATTGTGAGTGGGAAAAATGAGAAGCCGGTAGGCATAATAACTGAGAGAGATCTCGCCGTGAGAGTCGTTGCAGAAAACATTAAACCCAATAAGATTACAGCCAAGGAAATAATGAGCAGCCCTCTAAGGACGATAGACGCTGATAGAACAATAAGTGAGGCGGCTAGGGAAATGAATCACCTTAACATTCGGAGGTTAGCGGTTATGTATAGGGGTCGGCTCGTCGGAATAATCACCAGCAAAGACATTTTATCAGTGACCCCTGAACTCATAGAAATAATTCAGGAGAGAGCGAGAATAAGTGCCAGTGAGGAGGCTGAGGAGAGTTTACCAGTAGCCGGTTACTGCGATAACTGTGGAAGCTGGTCTGACAGCCTCCGAGAGGTTGATGGAAACTACCTATGCGAGGAATGCTATGGGGAGATATCGAATACTGAATACTAATTAAGTTTTATTACGGTTTTTCATTAGCGGTGTCAAAATTTATTTTTATGCATGTTCAATTAAGAGATTATAGGCGATAGACTCTTGCCAGTCGATTTAGTTCTGAAGAAAGCGAAGATATACGTGTTCGATAGGATAGTTGACGCCGGTTTAGCTATTGATGGTGAGAGAATTGTTAGAGTAGCTAAGGAATCAAACCTTCCAAGCGCATCTGAGAGAATGAATCTAGGCGGACTGCTCGTTCTGCCGGGAGCTATAGATGTACACGTTCACCTAAGAGATCAGGAACAGTCCTATAAGGAGGATTTCTTCTCCGGAACCTGCGCAGCAGCCAATGGTGGTATAACGCTTGTTATGGATATGCCGAACAATAAGCCGACAACTATGGATTCCATAACCTTAAGGGAGCGAATGAACCTAGCGTCTGGGAGAATTGTTGTTAATGTAGCCTTCTACTCAGCCTTTCCGAATGAGACTGAGGAAATAAAAAGAATAGTCCGTGAAGGAGCTAAGGCATTTAAAATCTTTCTTTCCCACAAGGTTGGAGGCATAAATCCAAACGATAAAACGGCAGTAATAGAAAGCTTCAAAAAGGCCTCGAAAGCCAGTGTTCCAGTTGCAGTACACGCTGAAGACGGCGTATTCTTACAGGAGAAAATCAGGGAATTAAAATTTGGGGGAAAAAGTAGCCTAGATGATTATCTTAAAGCTCATTCCCCAGAAGCTGAAATAAGGGGGATTAGGCGTGTAATAGAATTAACGGAAGAATCAGGTGTCCATGTGCATGTATGCCATGTTAGCACAGCTGAAGGGCTAAAAATCGTAGCCGATGCCAAAGAAAGAGGATTAAAGATCTCATGCGAGGTTACACCCCACCATCTGCTTCTATCAAACCGGCATATGAAGAAAATCGGTAATATGGCCCTAACCAATCCGCCGCTTAGATCTCCTGAGGACGTCTCCTCTCTGCGGTCGGCTCTATGGAATAACTTAATCGATGTGGTTGCCTCCGATCATGCGCCTCATACATTAAGAGAGAAGGAGGCCTCTTCAGTATGGGATGTTTCAGCCGGCATAGTTGGGCTTGAAACCCTTCTTCCATTAATGCTCACAATGGTTAATAGAGGCCACCTATCGCTGTCAACCCTCGTTAAGGCGACCTCGAGGAATCCGGCGAGAATATTTGGATTCAAAAATAGGGGGCGAATCATTGAGGGGGGATTCGCAGACCTAACTGTAGTTGACATGAAGAGAGAGTGGATCATAGACCCAACCGAGTTCTATTCCAAAGCGAAGTTTTCGCCCTTCAGTGGTTGGCATGTAAAGGGTAAGCCGATGAAAACATTCGTAAACGGCATATTAGTTATGGATGAGGGGGAAATCGTGGTTAAGCCTGGAAGCGGCAGAATCATTAGATGAAATGAAGGGGAAGCGGCAAATGAGATTCGTTGTTGACGGAATGCTCGGTAAACTGGCCAGATGGCTGAGAATGCTCGGTTACGACACAAAATACTTCAACGATATGAATGATGATGAAATTCTAAGGTTTGCCTCTGAGGAGAAGCGTATTCTACTAACTAGGGATTACCAGTTCTTCAGGAAAGCCAACATCCATGGGGTTAGAGCAGTCTATGTGAAAGGTCGAACCCATGCGGAGAGACTTGCCGAACTGTTCAGAAAACTGCATATTAAACTGGAATTGAACATCGAGGAGTCACGTTGTCCAAAATGTAACGCTGAAATAAGGCCAGCTAGTAAAGAGGAAGTTAAGGATAAGGTTCCGGATTCAACCCGTAAATTTTATAATGAATTTTGGATCTGCTCAGAATGTGGGCAGGTATATTGGAAGGGAAGCCACTGGAAAAAGATAAATAACACTCTTAATAAGGCTAGGCAAATAACCGCTCAAAACTGATTAGATTATTTCCACCACATTTTGGTTAATAATTTTCAGCTCACCAATCTTT
The DNA here is from genome assembly GCA_964529605.1 of uncultured Candidatus Bathyarchaeia archaeon. Lineage (GTDB taxonomy): Archaea > Thermoproteota > Bathyarchaeia > Bathyarchaeales > DTEX01 > DTEX01. The sequence continues at coordinate 5,026 of CAZGXE010000070.1, forward strand.
CGGTTTCTCAAGGCTTTATTCAAGTTGATTATCGTCTCAAAGGTATTGGATGATGAGGTTAGCGGGCATATGATTACGTCTTCGCAGGGCTTAACCTTCCTTATTACGTCCATCACCAGCGAGTAATGTATTTTTGCGCCTACCCCATACTTCTCCCTTATAATTTCATACACCTTCTCCGCACGCAGACAGTTCTGATAGAACCTCTTTGTTGGACAGAGGTAATGCTTAAAATCCTGAATTATCTTACTGCCTTGAAGCTTCCTTCTGCACGCTTCGAAGGTTAGCTTACCGCTCACTTTTCCCTCACCAATTTTATGGGCTGCGTAATCAAAGAGAAGCCGGCTTATAGCTGAGGCATTTCTGTCAAAAATGAATTCCTCCCTAATTATTTGGTTGTTTCCCGGACCGTATTCGCCTATCCATAAACCAAGGTGTTCACTCTCAGCTATAGGGCGAATCATAAAACCCCACGATCTCTGAGGGGTTCTCTCAAGTAGCCATTCCCCATCGTCTAAGAGACTTCCGTAACCTCTAAAATCCTGAAAGAAAGAGATTCCGAAATCTCTGTCAAATAGGACTATGGCGCCACCAAGCTTCAATTTTTCCAAGTTTTTTCGAAGCAATTTTGATCCCAAAAGTGAATGTAAAATATAAGTATTAAATTTTGCGCAACCATATTTTTTCAGTAAACAACCATATTTTCAGTAAAATTTATATTGTTTAATATTTTTTAGTGTTGCATCAAAATGTGGAGGTTCGCTTCTTTGTTATTAATGATTATGAATTTTAGGAGATTAGTTAGCGCACGGGGGGCTTCCTCAATTAATCTAGTGGGGAGGGAAAATTAGTTGACGCTGGTAACTGGAGAGTCAAACATTAAAATTGAGAGGAAAATTTTAATAGGACCACCTAAGCTCACACGGTTTGAAAAAGCTAGAATTGTTGGTGCAAGAGCCTTACAGATCGCTATGGGCGCTCCAGTGCTAATAGAAATTAAAAAAGGCATGAAGAACCCAATAGACATAGCGCTTGAGGAATTGAAGCGCGGCGTTCTACCAATAACCATCCGGAGAACCCTCCCAGATGAAACCTATCAAGACATTCCGCTGAAATGGCTTCTACAAGATTAAGCATTTCTGACAGCCCGGGTGAAATCCTTAAGAGGTCAAAGTTCAGGCTAACGCGGAATAATGAATAGATTGCCAGCTTCCCCGGCTTCGCGCGGCCGAAGACCGCACTAAAACCGGGGACG
>CAZGXE010000071.1:0-6127 GCA_964529605.1 uncultured Candidatus Bathyarchaeia archaeon
CAACGCACACCTTATTCAAGTTCAGCCCCGCCCATGTATATTTCTTGAACCCTTTTACTCGATAAGAGTTCTTCACTTGAACCCTCAAGCGCGGTCTTCCCCCCATCGAGCACGTAGCCACGATCACATAGTTCAAGGGCTCGGCGCACGTTCTGTTCGATCAGCAATAAAGATACGCCCTGCATATTTATCCCTTGTAATTTAGTTATGATATCTTCAACCAGCTTAGGAGCTAACCCAGCAGAGGGCTCATCCAAAAGAAGGAGGTCGGGGTTAAGCATCAGTGCTCTTCCAAAGGCCACCATCTGCCGCATCCCTCCGCTTAACGTCCTCACTGCTGAATTCGCTCTCTCCTTGAGGGGGGGAAAGAGCTCATAGACCCTTTCCTTCCCTTTTTTGAGCTCTTCGGGAGAATCAAGGATGTAGGCTCCCATCTCCAGATTCTCCTCCACTGTCAAGGAGGGGAATACGTTGTGCTCTTGGGGAACATAGCAAATTCCTCGCTTGATAATCTCGAAGGGTTCCAGGGCAGTTATGTCTTCGCCTTTGTAAATAATTTTCCCCTCTTCTGGCTTAAGGAGCCCAAATATTGTTTTCATCATGGTTGACTTCCCACTTCCGTTGGGGCCGACAACTGAAACTATCTCACCCTCTCTTACCAGTAACTCAACCCCGTTTAAGACCTTGACTTCCCCATATCCAGCGTGCAAATTTCTTAGTTCAAGCAAGATTTCCCGCAAGACACTCACCTCCCAGAGCCCAAATATGCTTCAATAACTCTTTCATCCCTCCTTATCGATTCGGGATCACCCTGAGCTATTATTTTGCCCTCACTCATTACATAAACCACATCACTGAGACGCAAGATGCGTTTTATATTGTGTTCGATTACTAAGATAGTTATGCCTCTTTCTCTCAGCTTTCTAATGTGTTCACCTATCTCTTCAGCCAGGACAGGGTTTACCCCGGCGAAAGGCTCATCCATCAGAATAAGACATGGCTCGAGCATGAGCATCCTTCCAATTTCCAGGAGTTTTTTCTGTCCCCCGGACAGATTCCCGGCATACTCATCCCTTAGCTCATAGAGATTCAAGAATTTAAGCATTTCCAGTGCTCTCTCCTCAATCTTCCGCTCTTGCTCTCTCACAGCCCTAGGTCTGAGCCAGACATTCGCTATGTTCTCCCCCAACTGTGATTGTGCCGCAAGTTTCAGATTATCCAGAACCTTCATCTTTCTCAGGGCATGAGTTATCTGGAAGGTTCGGCCAATTCCCAAGGCTGCTCTCTTATGAGCTGGCAGTCGAGTAATCTCCTGGCCTTTAAAGAATATCTTCCCTGAGTCAGGTGCTAGCAAACCGGACAACATATTAAATAAGGTGGTTTTTCCAGCCCCATTTGGTCCTATGAGTCCGGCTATCACACCCTCCTCCAAATCAAAGGAGCATTCGTCGACTGCCCTTAGCCCACCAAAGGCCTTGGTAAGATTCTGGGTGCGCAGAGCAAATCTATTTGCTGACATTTCCATGTTCAGAAAGTCAACTCCTTCTTATTTCCCAGGATTCCTTGGGGTCGGTAAAGCATGAGAACAACTAAAAGAACCCCTACAAATGCCATCCTTGAGGCTGCAAAGGCGAAGTCAGATAGGGGAACAATGGGACTCAAGAACCTCGTCCCGCTTAAAAACACCCAGAGCAACAGGGCGCCTATTAAGGTTCCCAAATTATTAGCACTGCCACCCAATATCACGATTATCCAGGCGTAGAAAGTCTCTATGGGGTAGTAATAGTATGGACATATATAGCTATGATAGATGGCCAGCATCATGCCGGCGAAGCCGGCCAAAATTGAGCCTAAGAGGAAGGCTTGCATTTTGTAGACGGAAACGTTCTTCCCTGACACCTTGGCCACATCCTCATCTTCCCTGATAGATTTCAATACCCTGCCCCAGGGAGATTTTACCAGTCTTTGCAAAAGGATAAAAGCTATCAGTACACTTCCCCATATCAATCCCAGGACAAAGAGGTCGTAGTGCTCAGCGGGCACAATGCCTTCTAAAGGGAGGGAGAAACCCCTGAGCCCTCCCGCACCTCCAGTAAGCCATCGTTCATTAAGAGCGATATACCGTATTATCTCGGAGAAGCCAATGGTGACTATAGCCAGATAGTCCGCTTTTAGTCTTATCGCCGGCAGGGTGAGCAGAGCACCTATACCCCCGGCAACTGCCAAACCTATCAAAATGGCTAAGGACAATGGGACTCCATGTAGGTTAAGTATGACCATCGTATAAGCCCCGATAGCCATAAAGGCTATGTGACCAAAATTTATGAGCCCGGCGAATCCCCATTGAATATTTAACCCGAGGGCAAAGAGGGCATATATCCCCACCAGAATAAGCACTGTTACCGCGTAAGCCAATATCGCTTCCATTAGATGGTCCTCCCCATTATGCCCCTTGGTCTGAACACAAGCACAATGATCATTGCCACAAAGCCTACTGCTATCTTATACTGAGAGGGCAAAAAAATTAAGCTCATATCTTGAACGATGCCGATAAGTAGCCCCCCAAGCATGGCGCCATATGGATTTCCAATCCCCCCCACTATAGCCGCGGCGAACATGGGAAGTAGCAGGTAAAAGCCCATATCCGGTCTGAGAGAGGTGTATAGTCCGTAGAGAAATCCTGCCAGCCCAGCCAAACCCATGCCCATTACCCACATCCAGTTTATCACCCGGTTCACATCTATCCCGGAGACCTTCGCCAGAGCCGGCTCATCTGAAGTGGCTCTCATCGCCTTGCCCAATTTTGTTCTTTGGAGAATATAGTAGACAAACAGCATGGCAACAACTGCAGCGGCGACAACTAGAATTTGAACTGAACTAATCCTTACATCACCAAATTGAAATATTCTGGGGGAAATCTTATAAAAATGAAGCCTTGGCCCAGCTATAGCTATTAACACATGCCTGACAGCTATAGCAAGGCCTACTGAGACAATAACCATGGCGACCAAACTTCCGCCCCTCTCTCTCATAGGCCGCCATATTACTTTTTCCAATCCAAGCCCTACCAGCGAACCGCTGATTATAGCAGCAACGCCGGCAAGGAAGATATTATGAAAAAGTCTGTGGCACCAAAGACCTATATAGGCAAAAATAGTTACTAAATCACCATGTGAGAGATTGGCAAATCTCAAAATGCCATAGGTTAGGGTTAGCCCTATGGCTCCGAGAGCAATAATGCACCCGCTCGTGACTCCGGTTAGCACATAATCGATCACCTATGCTTCCCGATGAAGTGACTTCGGAGATTTTTAAGCGCCCAACTGCGGGACATGCCCAATTCACTAGAATATTACTTTATCATCTCTTAACCTATTAATCTGGTCCCAATTGTAACCAAATTCTAACAAGATTTCTTCAGTATGTTGGCCAAGCTCCGGCGCAGAATACCTTATGCTAGCTGGCGTTTCGCTGAGCTTAATCGGACTTGAAATTCCCCTGACCTTACCCCTTGAAGGATGAATATATTCAACTATATACTTGTTTCTAACCATGTTTGGGTCATCAGCTACTTCAGTTAAAGTTTGGACTGGAGACCAAACCAAGTCAAAATCACGGAATCTCTCAGTCAGCTCAGCCAGGGTCTTTGTTGCCATAATCTCATCCAGTATCGATATTAGCAGCTTGCTGTTCTCTTGCCTCCTCTCGTGGGTGCTAAATCGCGGGTCAGCCTTCAGGTCTGGCCTACCTACTGCTTGACAGAACCTGGGCCAGTATAAGTCTGACTGGGGCATAGCTAGCATGATCCATCTCTTATCCTTTGTCTCGTAGCTATTGAATAGCGGGTTTATCTTGTCCTTTCTCGATTCCCTTGGTGAATCATAATTGTAATAAAGAGCCGTCTGCAAGTCGAAGGCAACTGTCCAGGCAGCACTGCTGAGGAGGGATAGGTCAACCATCTGGCCTTTGCCCGTTCTTTCCCGATGGTAGAGAGCTAGGGCTATGCCACCAGCAGCAAACATTCCAGTGGTTAAGTCACCTATAGCGCCATGTAGCATCGGTGGTGGACTATCGGGCTCACCTAGGATCGACATTATGCCCGAACTTGCCCAATATGCAGTCTCATCCATGGCCGGCCAGTCTTTCCCAGGGCCAGCGAGTCCATAGCCGGTAATTGAGCAATAGATAAGACGCGGATTGATATCGGATAAAGTACCATAATCATAACCCAGCCTAGCTAGCGTACCTGCTCTTAGATTTGAGATGAAGACATCCGTACTTCCCACTATTCTATGTACTATTTCCCTCCCCTTATCCTTAGTAATATCTACTGCTAAGCTTCTTTTATTACGGTTTAGTAGCTCCCAATGTTGGTTAAAATCGGCTCCGAGGAATACCCCACCACTGCGAAGTATTCCCCTGCAGGGGTCGCCACCATCAGGATTCTCAATCTTTATTACCTCAGCCCCCCAGTCACCAAGGATGGCAGCAGCTGAGGGTGCTGCTGCCCATACCCCCAACTCCAAAACCCTAATTCCGGACAAGGCCATAAATTCGAAATCCAGTACCTATTCCCTTAAGGCAAACCTACCAAACGGTACCACCACTGGGTTCGAGCATTGGCTATCCTTACCCTTACCTCAGCTTGCCAGCTTGCCGATACCCATGTCACCTAGTAGCTGCTGTTTATCATTTATCTTGTGAATGGCTTATTTTACCTCTATTTCTCCGATAAACTTGTACTTTCCTTCCTCGTCGTATTCCCAGACTCTGGCCTTCGGCACCGAGACGTCTCCGAATTCGTCAAACGTTATCTCTCCGCCAACCCCCTGGTAATTGATATCCTTCCCTTCCTTTACCAGCTTAAGAGCCTCAGCCACATCAGTGACTTCCTGGCCTGGCGGATTAGCCACATCCCGCAGATTATCCCTTATTGCTGTGCCGTCATATCTGCCAGCCTTCTGAGTGGCCAAGGCTACCAAAATAACATTATCATAGACATTGGCTTCATAAGCAGCGGGCGGCTCTCCGTACCTCTTGGTAAAACGCTCAACCCATGCCTCGGAGCCTTTAGGGTATGGGGTAGCTCCTCCAACTCCTACCATAACGTCAAGCCCAACTTCCTGAGGAATCTTCGGGTCTTGAACCCCCTCGCAGACGAGGAACTCGTATTCTTCTATCACGCCAGTATCGCGAAACTTCTTGAACAGCCGAACTCCATCTTCCATAAGGGCATCTACTTGGATAAGGTCTGCCGGCTCACTAGAGACCTTGGCAACATATCCCGAATAGTCAGGGGCTTTGGGGTCATAGATAACCGTTACCAGAACCTTCCCACCCAACCGCTCAAAGGTCTCAGTAAAAACCCTGGCTAAACCTCTTCCATAGGCATCATCTCTGGCTATGACATTGGCAGTTTTATACCCTTTATCCCTAGCAAGGATAGCTATAGCAGCACCCTGAAGGGCATCAGAGGGCGCCGTACGGAAGTAGAAATCGTCATCATCCACGGTTGTAAGGTCTGGAGAAGTTGCGGAGCCAGATATCATCAGTACCTTGTTCCTTTTAATTATGTCAATGGCTGCCATCGAGTTAAAGGAAGTCGGCGGGCCAACCACTGCTTGAACCTTGTGGATTTTAATCAGTCTTTCTAAGGCATCGACGCCAGTTTTGGTCTCCGTGGCTGTATCCTCAGCCACTATCTCTACTTGTCGCCCTAGAACTCCGCCAGCTACATTTATATCCTCGGCAGCCATCTTAGCCGCGAAATTAAACGGCTTCCCAATGAAGCTAAGATCGCCGGTAAACGGAACTAGCTGGCCGATCTTTATAGGTGGCTTAGGTGTCGGTGTTGGCGTTGGTGTCGGTGTCGGTGTTGGTGTCGGTGTTGGCGTTGGTGTCGGTGTTGGTGTAGCCTTCTTCGCACAGGCAGCCGATAGGAGCACTAGCATTAAGACCAGCGCCAAAGCAATCAAGACCACTTTGTTTTTCACTGGCTTCACCTCCTTCGTGAAATTTGGATCTCATTTCTTGCTCTGCTACTCTATTCCCCGCTCTAACCACCTCCTTTCCCAGAATTTACCTTTAAATAATAATAGTTGCCGCTCCGGAGTTTGTCAACCGGCCG
>CAZGXE010000072.1:0-6126 GCA_964529605.1 uncultured Candidatus Bathyarchaeia archaeon
GTTCATAAGAATTGAAGGGAGAATGTTCGCCAACATCCCCTTCAACATGGAATTAAGACTTGAAGTCGACGACAAAGCAAACTCCGCCGGGATAGCTGTGGACGCAATAAGATGTGCCCAACTAGCTTTAGACAGAAATATAGGCGGCTGCCTAACCTACGCCTCAGCATACTTCATGAAACATCCTCCAATCCAAATGAGCGACGAAGAGGCTAGAAGGAAACTAGACGAGTGGATAAGCAAGCTCTCCCACATGGAATAGTCAATCTTCCACCTCCTCCGAAGGCCAGATGATGTGCCAGCCTCAACAGTTCACGGCGGAAGCCCCATGAAATTGGGGAAGGATGGGGACGTTACGAAAATAACGCCGGATCAGAACGGATGAGAGCCAATAATTATATAAGTGACCCACACATATGGAGGTGGGACTGAATTGTTTATCTAACTACTTCAGCTTCTGCGGCTCTACGCCCTATCCTTGTGATCCTTATCTTCACATGTTCTCTAGGCTTTGCCCCCCGAACAAATATTACAAAGCCTTGAATTCTGGCTATTCCCTCCCCTCGGCGGCTTGTCTCCGTTATGTCAACCTCATATTCCCTCCCCATCTCAACTGGGCAGGGTTTAAAACCGTATCCGCGTCTTCCACTATAACTCATATTTCCTGTCAGAACTCCTTTCAACTCATAAAAATATTACTCGCATGATAATTAAGTGTTCCGCCTTAAATTTTTCGGCTCAGCTTCCTCTGGTTAGGGTTATCTCTATGGTTGACACATTTCTTTTTCCGCTTTCACCCTCTCTCGGCGGCATCCCCTCGGTTCCTATCGTAATCCCCTTCACCCTCAGCTCCTTCATGAATCTGCGTCTAGCTATTTCAGCTGCGTCAACAGCCGTATTTATTGCGCGCCCCCTAGCCTTCAACGTAACTTCCTTAACATTTGAATCTGCAAAACTCATGATGATTCCCGGAACATAACTCATCGGTGGCTTCCCACCAATATATACTACTTTCGCCTCGTCAGATGACACTTTAACTTCCTTCTCTCAGATCCGGTAATGTAACAGTGGACCGCTACGCTTTTAAAGATTTCCCTTCAATGCTTAGTGGAGCCGAGCCGATTATAATCGGTTTTCTCACATGTGATCATTCCCAAGATGTTCTGCTCTTAGAACTTAAAGCCCAAGATATGATTAGGGAATCAAAGTAGAAGTATTGGTGCCGCGGGCCGGACTTGAACCGGCGACAGCCCGGTTTCAGAAGGGGAAAACTGTTTGTTTGCGGTTTCTTCAGCCGGGTGCTCTCCCAGACTGAGCTACCGCGGCTTTTCCGGAGAAGAAAAATGGGAAAAGCCTATATAAAAAATTTTGGGTTTAGACTGGGATACCTTTATTTCTGTTCGTTAGAAATGTTTTTTAACATAATGTCTTATTCAGGTGGATGGGGCGCTTAGAACTTGGATAAACCTAACGGCGAAGGGTTTTCCCACATACTTGAGGAATCCCTCACGATGCTTGAGAAGTATCCTCTCTGCGATCACTGTTTAGGTAGACAATTCGCTCTTCTAGGTTTTGGCATGGATAATGATGAGAGAGGCAGAATTATAAAAACGATTCTTGCAATGGGCGCCCATGAAATGGCTCAATCAAAAGAGAGAAGAATAAAGGAGGAGGGAGTATCTATTCTTAAGCTGCTGGCTACACACGGTTCATTTAAGATGGCGTCGGATTTACTTAGAAAGATGAGGAGAAGAATTGGTGAGGGAAAGAGATGCTTTCTCTGTAATGGAAAGTTCGATTCTCTGCAGCCCCTAATCAATAAGATAATTGATGAACTTAGAGGGCATGAATTTGATAGTTTTTTAGTTGGTATAAAACTTCCCCTCGAGGTTGAGGAGCGCGAGGACGAATTTAAAGCCGAATTTGGAGTTCAACATGGGGAAAGCATTAAAAATGAGTTCAGCAGGGTGATTGGGAAGGATCTGTCCCGAATACTTAAGAAGGATGTTGATTATATGAGGCCGCAGGTAGTTGCCCTTGTAAACCCATTCACTGGGGAGGTTAAGTTACAAGTTAACTCGCTCTTCATAATTGGGAGATATAGGAAACTTGTACGCGGCATACCTCAATCAAAATGGATCTGCATGAGATGCCGCGGAAAAGGATGCGAAAAATGCAATTGGACTGGTAAAATCTATCCGGAGTCAGTTGAGGAGTTAATTGCTAAACCGGTACTAGAAAGAACCCTCGGTGAGGGAACATCCTTTCATGCAGCTGGACGTGAAGATAGGGATGCACGTATGCTTGGACGCGGAAGGCCGTTCATAATTGAAGTTAAGAGACCTAAGAAGAGGACTGTAGATCTTAAGGAGCTGGAGAAAGCCATTAATGAGCATGCTGAAGGAAAGGTTGAAGTATTAAACCTTAGATTTGCAGACAGAGAGAAGGTGAGAAAGCTTAAGAGTATGGAGGGCGCCCAGAAGATTTATAGGGTTATCGTGAAGTTTGATAGGGAAATTAAGGACGAAGAGCTGATGAAGTTGAAAAAAGAACTAACAAACACGGTTATACGTCAACGCACTCCTACACGCGTGCTCCACCGTAGATCAGACAGATTACGGAAAAAACACATATATGAGACCGAAATAAAAAGACTGACAAAGGATAGGATAGAAATGAGGGTCAGATGCCAGGGAGGGTTATATGTGAAAGAGTTGGTGACTGGAGATGAGGGGCGAACCGACCCGAGCGTTTCAGCGATAATTAATGCTAAGGCTGAACCGCTTGAACTTGATGTGTTAAGCGTGTTAGCTAGGGGGTAGATTAAATGCCTGTTTCTCATGGTTTACGTAGGAAAACCCGTTCTCTCTTAAGAAAGAGAGCTAGAGAGAGGGGAAAAAGTAGTTTAAGCAGAATATTATATGAGTATAGGCCCGGTGACAAAGTGGTTATAGACATTGACCCAAGCATACATAAGGGGATGCCTCATCGGAGATATCAGGGTAAGGTGGGCGTGATACTCGCCAAGAAGGGAAGAGCCTATAGGGTAAGCGTCACGCAGGGAAGGGCCACAAAAGAGATAATTGTTAGACCTGAACATATGAAACCCTTCACGTGAGAGGTGAAAAATGGAAAATGCCGAGGAAAATATTGAAAATACAACCGATAACTATTCCGGAAGTTAAGGCTGTTCTTGAATCTCTGGGTGAAAAAAATCTCGACCAATTCCAGCGTAGGTCCCTCGATTATGCAACCAAAATGTCTCATCTAGAGTCTGAATCATCTAGAAAACTTATTGAAGAATTAAAGGCTGAAGGAACGTTAGAGGAGGAGGAAGCTATTCAAATAGTGAATATTATGCCCAGAAGCATTGAGGAGCTGAGAACCTTTTTAGGCGGCGGCCGAAAAATAATTGAAACATCAAAACTAGAGAGAATCTTAAATCTTTTAGATAAGTATAGAAAAGAGTAGTGAAGATAAAAGTTATTAGCATATAAATTATAATTCTTTAATTATTCGGTGATGTAGGGTGGTAGCTAGGGGAATCCTTTTCGGAAAAACGCCCGCTTATAACATTTCAGTATGGAAGGCTTATGCGGGGAATAATGAAATTTTTAGTGTGGAAGGAAAACGTTAGAGATTTTCTTTTAGGAGATTTTTGGGAGAAAATTTGGTGGGAAAGTGAATTATGATGAAAGAGAGAAGAGGGGGAGGTTTTCAGCAGATCTACGAGGAATATGCGTATGTAATAGATTATTTGCCTTATGGAAAGCCTGGTTTGAGATTAAGACGTAGAGCCGGAGCTATTGTTCAACTAGTCGGCGAAGAGTACTTTACTCTATTAGAGGCTGCAGTAAAGGAGGGAGTTGTACTTAAACTTGCGGAAAGAGTTTATGTTGGAAAAGATTCTCGGAAAGAGATATCCTACATAATTGGTAGAACAAGCTATGATGAACTAACAGCTAATGCTAAAATGGAACTTGAGAATGTTGTCGAAAAGATAGTTTTAAACAGGGAGATGGATTTCGTGAACTTCTTTAACACAGCTAAGCCTATAACGCCTAGAATGCATGCCTTAGAGTTAATACCGGGTATTGGGAAAAAATATATGTGGAAGATTCTAGATGAAAGGGAGAGGAAGCCGTTTGAGAGCTTTCAAGACCTACAGAAACGTGTGAATATACCTAATCCGGCGAGATTAATAACTAAGAGAGTGATAGAAGAGCTTTCAGGCGAAAGCAAATACCGACTCTTTACAAGGGGCTCCTAATTTCCATTTTAAATTTAAAAGCGCCTTTTTAGGGGGAACGCTCTGTGAGATCCTCCCTAGAAGAGATAAATCTATTAGAGGAAGCTAAAAAAATTCTTGGCGCCTATAAGATACGTCCGAAAAGGAGGCTCGGCCAAAACTTTCTTATTGATGGAAAAATTATAGAGAAACTTGTTTCCCACGCTTCTATTGATGAAAGCGACACTGTTCTAGAGATTGGAGCTGGATTAGGCTTTCTTACGGAGCGGCTAGCTAGAGCGGCTGGGCAGGTTATAGCCGTAGAGATAGATCCGAAACTTATTAAAATCCTAAACAATCGATTGAAGAAATATCGAAATTTAATCATTTTGAGAGGAAACATAATGAAGATTCCTCTTCCGGCTTTCAACAAGGTTGTTTCAGTTCCCCCATACTCAATTTCCTCCCCCCTGCTTTTTTGGCTTCTCAAAAAGAAGTTCGAAAGCGCAGTTCTAACATTTCAGGAGGAATTCGCTAGGCGTCTAGCAGCTTCTCCAAGCACAAAAGATTATGGGAGGCTCACTGTTACAGTCTACTATTACGCTGAGGTTGACCTTTTAGACATAATTCCAAGAGAATGTTTTTGGCCTACACCTGAGGTGGATTCCATGATCGTGCGTTTGAGACCTAGGAAGCCTCCCTTTCACGTTGAAAATGAGAGAGAGTTCTTTGATTTTATACGCGCAGTCTTCACCCAGAAGAACAAAAAGCTGAGAAATTCTGTTAGATTCTTCCTTAATAGGCGTGGGCTTTCAAAAAGGGATGCTTTGGCAATAATCGATTCCATATCCTTCCATTCTAGAAGAGCTAGGGAGCTGACGCTGGAAGAGTTAGGGTTAGTATTTAATGACCTGATCGGAAAGGTACGTGAGCTAGAGTCCGCCAGCTAGTTCGGCAAAATTTAAATATGCCTTAATAATTTAGTTCTTTTTAATATTACTGACAAAGGGAAATAAAGATGGGTAAAAAAAATGAATCTGGAATCGGCGAGGTTGGAAGTATAAAGTTTCCAATTAGTGAAGCATTCAAGTATACCTTTGAAAGCATAAGGAAGCGTTTCACAAGAACAATAATAACCTCACTATCTGTTCTTTTGAGCATTGCCTTCCTCACTTCACTTTTAACTATGGGAGAGATACTTAAGCAGATTGGTGGAAGTGGCGCTGAAGCCTACCAATTATGGGTGGCTATAATAGCATTGCTTGTGTGCGCGGTTGGAATAGTTAATTCAATGCTGATGTCAGTAACTGAACGCTACAAGGAAATAGGGACAATAAAGTGTCTAGGCGCAACAGACAGCGGAGTTCTAGAAATATTTTTGATAGAAGCCCTACTGCTCGGCATAATTGGCGGGGTAATCGGCACAATAGTTGGATGGGTGACCGCTGTGGTAATGTACTCTCTCCAGGGCATAAATGTATTCTTTGAGGGAGCAATGCTTTCCTACGCACGCATTATAGGCATGTCTATTGGAGTAGCAGCGTTAATCAGCATAGTTGCAGCCGCTTACCCATCCTACTATGCGGCTAGGTTAAAACCTGCGGAAGCTTTAAGATACGAAATATAGAGAATCCGACCTTTACTTTCAAAGTAGGTCCCCTCTTATTAGATTGGGAGCTAATAGGGTTAATTTAGATGAAAAATTCTCTCAAAACTGAAAACCTGATTTTTCTCCGCATCTAAAAATGTCGTGGCTGTCCGTGTTCTAACAAGTTGAGCGCTGTCATTTTCCAGGGGTTTCGCCAATAAACGACTGGACGAAGCTGCTGAAACCACTGTTTCCTTTTAGGGCAGCCATAAATACGCTCATAAAGACTATTTCAGCCCAAGCCTTCGGT
>CAZGXE010000073.1:0-6090 GCA_964529605.1 uncultured Candidatus Bathyarchaeia archaeon
AGGTGAAGTAGGATAGAATGTCATTGAGGTTAGCGAAGATTCCATACTCTTCAAGCGATATATTTCTAGTTATCATTAGGGTGAAGAGTAGCCCGGTTCCGACACTAACCAGCTTAAAGAAGAAAATGATAAACCCTGAATACCTAACTCTAATGCTATTTTTAGCCAAGCCAGCACCGTTATCTGCAGCTATATTCTCTATTTAAAAGACGACGGAAATTTATTATTTACCTCTTACCACTCGGAGAGTAGTATTTCAATAAAGCTAATAAATCTGGGCGGCACATCTATAATAGCCATATCATAATCATAGAGTGAATGCTGGTAGCTCCATGATGTTAGAGATGTTTCCGAAGATTCCGGACAGGCATAAACCTGGGAACCCTCTCGTTCCGAATGGTCTAGGAGTATTCTATGTTCTAGGCTCAGCGCTCTATCTTTTTCTTCTCCATTACTTCTATGGTGTGAATTCAGCTGCAGGGGAGAATACTCCTGCTCTAAATCTGGCCGTGTGCATACTATTCGGCGGCTTCATGGGATTGCTTGATGACTGGATGGATCTTAGATGGCGGTATAAGGCTTTTCTACCAATTTTCGCCGCTCTGCCTTTAAGCGTTTTGAGACAGGGCACGCCGGTGATGTCAACCTACTTTTTTGGGAGAATAAATTTTCTGGAGGTAACCTTTTGGTTTATCCCGGGTGAAATAATATTTTTCTTCGTGGTAATCCCCTTAATTGTCACTGTGACAACGAATGCGGTTAATCAGCTTGGAGGATTGAATGGGCTTGAAACTATCTGCCCAACAATCGTTTTAGCATCTTTAATGTTTGCTTCAGATCCAAAATATAGGGTTCTGCTCTATGCGCCGATAGCACTAAACATTCTTTTGGCAGTCTTCAATTTTCAAGGGAAAATATTCGTTGGAAATACAGGCTCATTCGCCGCTGGCATAACTATTGCCTCCTACGCGGTTATAGCCAATATTGAGCAGGCTCTTCTAATATCCATAGTCCCCTACATCTTCAATTCCATCCTGAAGTTGGTTAACATCCTCTTCTTTAGGCGGATTGCAGCTCTAAAAATGAGGGGAAAACTCCTATGCAGTGACCATAGGAGGAGCCTACTCACCTTAATAGCCTACTATAAACCCCTTACTGAACGTAAGCTTGTATTAACAGTTTCAGTGATTTTCGCTGTCTTCGCCGTCCTAGCGGCCCTCTCAACCCTAAAGATTTAAGTGTAAAATCACATTTTGGGTTTGGATTGTTGGGGACGTATATGAGGATATGGTACGATGCTGGGACGGGTAAGCATATCCGCTACGGGGCCTCTGTAGGTAGGCGACTGCGAAGTTTAGGCCATGAGTTCATATTGACGACTCGAAAGCATCCAGATACGTTGTCTCTTGCAGAGTTTTTAGGTGAGAAGGTTATTGCCGTTGGGAGGTATGCGCCTGAATCTAAGCTTTCTAGGCTTAGGGAAAGCGCTAGGAGGCAGCTTGCATTCTGCCGAATGTTCAGGGAGAAGCCCCCAGACCTAGCGCTTATGCACGTTTCAGTGGAGTGCGCAAGGGTTGCCTTCGGCCTTGGAATACCGTTAATATCAACATTTGATACTGTTCACGCTGAAGCCCAGAATAGGCTTACTGTTCCCCTAACAGACGTCATTGTCGCCTCAAGGGCTATTCCGCCACATCTTATCTATCGTTACGGCGCGAGAAAAATCGTTCAGTTCGATGGAGTTGACGAAGTTGCGTGGATGAAGAATTTCAAACCTTCCATGAAATTCGACTTTAAAAGACCTTTCATAGTTGTTAGACAGAGCGAAATTAAAGCAGCATACGCTGAAGGAATCGAAGATCTAACTGGGAGAATAGCGGAAAAGCTCACCTCACTTGGGCATGTGATATATCTCACTCGCTACGAGAGGAAATCTAGAAGAGGTTTAGTTGTCCCGGAGGGATTCGTTGACTCAGCTAGCCTAGCCGTTCAAGCCGACCTAGTTGTCAGCGTTGGGGGAACATTAGCGAGGGAAGCAGCCCTGGCGGGCACGCCGAGCATAGTGATAAAGGTCTTCGATAAGATACATGTGAACGATTATTTAGCCGGCAAAGGTTTCCCAATCTTCACAGTTAACCTGAATAACGTTCTGGAATACGCCAGGAAATACCTTGGTAGACGCTTTGATGTTAAGCCGATGCTTAAAGAGCTTGAAGACCCAGTTGATGTAATTGAGAATCTAGTTAGGGATCTATGTTAAGTCTGGCTTTCACCAAGGAATTCCAGTTTTTTCGCTTCGTATTCTTCTCTCTTCCTAAATGGTTTCGCTGGAGTCCCCTTCACCACAATCCCAGCTTCAACACTCTTTGTTACAACACTTCCAGCTGCTACTATAGCGTTCTCACCTACGATTATGTTCGGCAGTATCACCGAGCCTCCGCCTATAATCACATTGTCCTCTATTATCGGCGGAGTCAACGGCCGACTCACCGGATACCTATCGTTTAGGATAGCCGTGTTAGGTCCTATGAAAACATTATTGCCTATCTTACAGCCGCTTGAAATAGTTACATGCGTCTGAATATTGCAGTCTCGGCCTATATTCACTTCTCTACCTATATCGCAGAAGCTTCCAATCTTTGTTCCATCACCTATTCTTGTGTTATCACCGATCACAACGTAATTCCATATGGTTACTCCGGAGCCTAAACGCACGTTACTGCCTAAGATTACGCCTACACCAAGCTTAGGTTTTGGAGATTTCAAACTGATTGCACCTTCATAAGCATCTTTAAATGCGCTGAAAGATCTCTGATTAAAGGATTTCTCTGCTATTTATTATACTTTCGATTTCACCATATACTTGTTTATTGATAAACATTTTAAAGTATGAGGATTCTACATCTAATGTTTAAAATCCTAAACTGATCCGGATGATGAAATATGTCAGAAGATAAAGTTGCAGTTTGCATATCTAAAGACCTCTACAAGAAAGTTAAAAAGAAGGTTGAGGAAAGCGAGGGAGCATTCAACTCAGTGGAAGAATACGTTGAGTTCGTTTTAGAGGAGCTCTTAAAGGAGGAAGAAGAGGAAACCCCATTCACACCTGAGGAAGAAGAGGAAATAAAGAGAAGACTTAGGGCTCTAGGCTACCTCTAAATGGTATTCTTTGATCAGCCTAGTTGATGGAAGTTGGAACTCGTTCAGCGGTGTCAAAAAATCGCTAAATTACTTAGTGGCAGCTCTTTAGCTGTGGTTCATCACTGGGATACTGACGGCATAGCGTCAGCGGCCATGATCCTGAGGAAATATAATGCTCAGGTAGCCGCTATGATGACGCCTAGGATAGGTTTCTACAGTGAAGAAGCCATCGATACTGCCTCTGTGCCTAGAGATGTGGATTACGTGGTCTTCCTCGATTATGGTGTCAGCGGAGAAACTTATAGGAGTATTCATGGAAAACTTGGTAAACCTTTAGTCATTATTGATCATCATTTGGCTGATCCTTGGAATGAGAGCGGCTGCTCAATATACTGTAATCCTGTAGCTATGGGTTTGGGAAGTGAGGGTGAGTGGCCTTCAACAACTTGCCTCTTGTCGAAAATATTAAATGCCAAAGATAGACATGATGTTGCACTAACTGCCTTAGGCATAATTGGGGACCTAGCACCTTACATTGATATGGGAATTTACCATCAGGGGCTTGAATATATCAAAGAGCTGCTGGCGGGACATAAGAGTTAACTTAGTAGATCTACGGAGGGCTGCTGAAATTCTCGACTCATGTTATAGAATGTACGATGATGCATGCGTTAAACATGCGGTTAAGGTGCTGGCGTTCGAAGGAATCGAAGCCGTTATGGTTGATGATCGGCTGCTTGGCATATGTGATTTATCCAGGGAAATCCTGCGTGAAGCCCTTGAGAATCTTAACGTAATCTCTTCGAATGATAAAATAGAGGTTTACTATCTGCACATGGATGCCTACGTAACCTCATATATAGGTCGGTTATTGGCTCGGGAATATCCAGATAAGATCGTTATACTTGTACATGAGATCCCAAGAGTAGGTGGGGGTTTCATATATCTCAGAAGCATGCGAAGATCGCTGAAGGGTTTGATTAAAGATCTGAGGGATGAGGGGGTTAAGGTTGGCGGGAAAGAAACGGTTGCCGTTATTGAATTCCTAGGGGGATATAGAAAAATGTTACGTAAAGTTATAAATGGCGTTAAAAGGAACTTGTGATAGAGTTCTGTCCTTTTTATGTGTGGGCGATTTTGACCCAAAAAATTTAATTATATGTAATTACAGAAAGTTTTTGCATGAGACGTAGAAAGTACACAACTGTTTCTATTCCGGTTTCTCTCTATGAGAGAATTAAGAATGTTATGGAGGGCACCGGGTTTAAAAGCGTAAGCGATTATGTAACCTATATTCTCAGGGAGGTTGTGTCCATGCATGAAAGAGAAAGAATGGCAAGCCCATTCAGTGAAGAGGATGTTGAACGTATTAAAGAGAAACTTAGGGCTCTAGGCTACCTTTAAGGGAGGAAAATGCTATGGTTTCCATCCCTCATGGCAGCCGCCTCATAAATAGAGTTGCCAGAGACCCTAGAAGAGAGAGGCTTCTGGAGGAGGCTGCTGCTCTTCCTAGAGTGGAGCTCGATCTGAATCAGGCTTTAGAGGTTGAGAATATAGCTCACGGAGTTTACAGTCCGCTTGAGGGCTTCATGTGCTATGAAGATGTCTCATGCATTCTGGAGGATATGAGGCTTCCAAACGATCTGCCGTGGACCATACCTGTAGTTTTAGATGTAAGCGAAGATGATGTTGTAGCGGTTAAAGAGGGTGACGAACTATCTTTAACCTTCTCTGGAAAACCTATAGCTATCATGAAGGTTGATGAAATCTACAGGGTTAATTTAGATCTTTACGCCAGCAGGGTTTTCGGCACCACGGATCCAGGGCATCCAGGCGTCTCTAAGGCGTTAAGCATGAAGCCTATGCTTGTAGGCGGGCCTCTGGAGCTTATAGGCGAAGTACCGAACAAATATGAAAGGTATACTTTGCATCCGGCTGAAACTAGGGTTTTATTCATTGAGAAGGGTTGGAGAACTATAGCAGGCTTCCAGACTAGAAACGCACCCCATCTGGGGCATGAGTATATTCAGAAGTCGGCTCTAGCCTTCACAGACGGCCTATTCATAAATCCAGTTATAGGCCGGAAGAAGCCTGGAGACTACAGGGACGATGTTATCTTGGAGGCTTATGAGGCTCTTATCAGAAATTATTATCCAAGAGACACTGTGGTTTTAAGCATATTACGCTATGAGATGAAGTATGCGGGTCCAAGGGAGGCTATTCATCACGCTATAATGCGTAAGAACTTTGGGTGCACCCACTTCATAGTTGGTAGGGATCATGCAGGCGTCGGAAACTACTACGGATCCTATGAAGCATGGGAGATTTTCAAGAAGTTCCCGGATCTTGGTATAACGCCGCTCTTTGTCAGAGAGTTCTTTTATTGTAGGAAGTGTGGTGGGATGGCTAATGAGAGAACATGTCCACACAGCGGAGAGCATCGGGTGAAGTTCAGCGGGACAAAGACTAGGCAGATGCTGCTGAAGGGTATGAGGCCTCCGCCGGAGCTCATGAGGCCTGAGGTGGTGGACGCCATCCTGAAGTTTAAGAACCCGTTTGTTGAGGAGTGAGAAGAATTGAGGAAGGTTTTGGTTATAGGCTTAGATGCTGCAGCCCCAGACCTAGTCTTCGATAAATTTAAGGATGAACTGCCGAACCTCGCTTATATGGCTGAGAAGGGCTTACATGGGCGGCTTAGATCATGTCATCCGCCGATAACGATACCTGCATGGATTGTTATGGTTACAAGCGTGAACCCTGGGAGACTCGGCTTATACGGTTTCAGACATAGGAAAGGATACTCCTACACGGAGATAACCCTGCCAAGTTCCCTATCGGTTAGAGAGAAGCGGGTCTGGAACTATATAAATGAGGAAGGTGGGAAAGTTTCTCTCATAGGTGTTCCACCAACCTATCCGCCTCAACCCGTTAACGGATGGCTTATCTCAT
>CAZGXE010000074.1:0-6011 GCA_964529605.1 uncultured Candidatus Bathyarchaeia archaeon
TAAAGCATGGGCGATTGTGGATTTTCCACTTCCAGGTAAACCAGTAATCCAAACGCACCAACCATAATTCACCATTTGTCGTCACCTTTTTATTCCATGATTTGAATTTCCGCCTCTATAGAGGCTTTAATCTTTCAAGTAAGAGTTAACTATTTTTTGATTAAATTTTTCAGTTTCAAGAATGTTTTTTATGAAATTGAATATTTTCTTTCTTGTTTCAGCCAGCAGGTTGGGATACCATATAGGCGAAGCGATTACTAGGCCTCTCCACGCGTAGAATGGTTGTATAACGGTTAGCATTTTCTCATCTCCCGTTTTGTTTAAGTAGTTTTCCCAGAACCGATCAAACAGCGTCTTGAACGGACCTTTTATTTCTCCGTAGGCTCGAAGCGAGTAGAATAGATAGTTTATTGTCATGGCTGCTAAGTCATCCGCCGGCTCACCCCATTCACCTCTGCTTCTGTCCAGAACTGTGAAATCTAAGCCCTTACGAAAGAGGATGTTCCATGGGTGGAAGTCTCCGTGGACTTGTGAGCATCTGTAGGCTTTCTTTTTAAGCTTCCAGCGCCATTCAACACATTTCTTCTCAATCTCCATTAGAGTCTTCTCGTCAGCGTAGTCAAGCCCAGAGGGGTAGCTGTCTGTTAGCCCCATTATGCATTCGCCGTGGCCAACTAAATCTCTAATGCGTCTCACGTAGAGTGATTCTAAGCCTACACCCTTAACTGAGTGGATCTCAACCAAGTAGTCAGAAAGCGCTAAACAGCGTTCAATGTCAAGCTTCGATGCAGCAGCACGATTTATCATCGCTTCCAAGTCTAGATAATATGGTTTCCCTTCCACATACTTCGTCAGAATAAAGAACTCTCTGCAGTCCCTAAGAGACTTAAGTGACCCCTCAGCTGTAAACGCCCCAACATCAACCGATCTAACATGCTTCGGAAGCTTATTGAACGCCGAGTGCTGCCAAAGTGCTATCTGAGCCCTATCAGAAAAATGCTCATGCCCAAAACCACCTGGCCTTATCGTTTCAAGAACAACCTTCTCAACTTCACCATTAACTGAAACCTCTATTAGATAGGGAACGCCGTAGCCGAAACCCTTTAATTCTTCACGACTCTTTTCTTCTCCAGAGGTTAACTCAACAACTCTCAAAACCCTAGTATTAAGCCCATAGATTTCCTGAAAATACTTGTTTAGGCTTTCTAGGCCGGTTAGGGTTATGCTCATAGGGGAATCACGCATCCAAATATTTATGGTTCAGCGATTTTCTATTATATAGTATGATTAGTATGATTAAGAAATAGTTTTAGCTTGGAGGAGGCAGGTTTATGGATCTCCTAATTCTCGGCGGAACAATCATCACGATGGGAGGGAAAGGCGTTATACACGATGGGGCTGTGGTAATAGAGGATGATGTCGTAGTTGATGTTGGGAAAAGCAGCGAAATCAAACGGAAATACCCGAGATATGAGAAACTGAACGCTGTGGGCAGGATAGTTATGCCTGGATTAATAAATACGCATCAGCATGCGGCCATGAGCTTGCTTAGAGGCTACGCGGATGACTACCCCTTAAAGGAGTGGCTGGAAAATTGGGTTTGGCCCTTTGAGAGGCACATGACCGGCTACGACATTTATGTAGGCGCATTATTAACGGCTGTAGAGTCGATTATGGGTGGAACAACAACTGTCAACACCATGTACCATTACATAGGGGACTATAATGAAGCTAGAGCCTTCGCCGAGGTTGGATTACGCGGAATCATAGGGCACGTCTGCTTCTCTTGGCGTAAAGACCAAGATAAAAGAGCCCTAGAAGAATTAGCCAGGAAGTGGCATGGGAAAGCCGAGGGAACAATACGCGTCAGTGTTGACCCCCATGCGCCCTATACGGTTGACCCAGGGTACATGAAGGAACTTAGAACCATAACGCTTGGCCTAAACGAGAAGTATGCTTCGAAAAATGAGCCAATAATCTGGCACATACATCTAGCCGAAACTGAGGATGAAGCCAAAAAGATTAAGGATGCATTCGGCGTTTCAGTAGCTAACGGCGTTGTAGACTACATGGATTCCTTAGGCGTGTTAGGTCAGGATGTTGTTGCAGCCCACTGCGTTCACCTAACGAGAAGAGATATTGAGGTTTTAGGTTCTAGAGATGTTAAGGTTGCACATAACCCTATCTCGAATCTTAAGCTTGCATCAGGCATAAGTCCTGTTCCAGAATTACTAGAGTCCGGCGTAACGGTTGCTCTTGGGACGGATAGCCCCTGCTCAAACAATTCAGCCGACATGTTTGAGGTTATGAAGCTCACAGCGCTCCTCCATAAGGGCATAAATAGAAATCCGACCTTGCTACCAGCTGAAACCGTTTTAAAAATGGCTACAATTAAAGGCGCCAAAGCTCTCTTATGGGATAAACAGATAGGGTCAATTGAGGTTGGTAAAAAAGCCGACATAATAATAATTAATCTCCGAAAGCCGCATTTATGGCCGCTATACAGCGAAATAAGCCATCTAGTTTATGCGGCTAAGTCATCGGATGTTGAGACAGTCATGGTTAATGGGAGAATCATTATGGAAGATAGGGAGCTAAAGACCGTTAAGATCGAGGAAGTTATGGAGAAGGCTGAAAAAGCTAAGGAGAAATTACTGGAGCGACTCCATTCAAATTAATAAATGAACTAAGACTGAGAGGCTAGAAAATCTAAGTAATTCCACTACATATTTTTCTTTCAAGGATAATGAAAAACTCCGTAAGAACTCTTTATTGTGAGCTTATTCCCTCCGCGGCTTTCCTTGCATATACCAATAACTTTAGCTTCCAAACCATACTTTTCGGAGAGACCCACTATATCATCGGCTATTTCAGGCTTCACGACAATTTCAAAGCCAACCCCCATATTATAGTTTTCAAACATCGCTCTCCAAGCTTCACCGGATTCGCGCTGAATCAGAATAAAAATTGGATCAGGCTTGAAAAGAGCGTCTTTAATGTAATGAATGTTTTTGCCGATTCGTAGACATTTTGTTTGTCCACCGCCAGTGTTATGCACCATACCGGAAACATATGCTCCAAACTTCTCAATTATCCTTAAGACTACTGGTGCATAAAGCCTTGTGGGCGAGAGCAGCGCCTCACCAACGGTCATACCCAATTCGTCCACATAATCATCAAATTTAAATCTGCCGTAATAGAATCTTTTGCCATCCGCTGACTCTAAGATCTCCGGGTATTTCTTCTGATAGCTTTTATGCATCAGACATAAGCGTGCTAAGGTCAAACCATTACACATTATCCCACTGTTTTCTCTGCTTTCATACTTTGTTTTCCCACCGCTCCTCAATCCTACAATCACATCGCCGGGCTTAACTTTATCACCAGTCAAAACTTTAGATAGCGCCACACGTCCGTTCATCGTAACTGCGATATCTACCGTTCGAATCTGATCAGGCAGATCTGCTGTTTCGCCTCCGGAAAAGAGAATATTTACAGATTGACTGCTTAAAAGATTGAGGCACTCTTCGAAGCCTGAGCTTAAAGCCTTTAGAACCCCTAATTTATCAACCATCAGTGGGTTTATAGATATGTAGTCTACAAAGTTTATTGGTGAAGCGCCAACGCAAATGATATCGTCTAAATTCATAGCTATGACATCTTGGGCTAAACCCTTAAACCATTTTAGGTCTCCAGTTAACCTCCAATGTAGATATGCTTGAACCGGTTTACTGCCAGCTCCATCGCTATGAGTTACTAAACCATATCCTGGAAGACCGGGATCTTCACTAATAACGCAGAAGGCTCCGGGAAAAAGATTATTCAGAGTTCTTTTAAAGGATTCTATGCCTCTCTTTTTAACATCTACTCCGGATTCAGCGTATTTTGTCTCCATGAAATGCTACACCAACATCAACTTATGAAATTAATTATTGAAGTGCAAAGATATAAGATAATCGAGGTTTCATTTCACAGTTTTATCGCTGATTCCTAGAAAATCATTAAAAAGATTATTCAAAAAAATAGGATGTCATAAGGCATAATACAGTGACCCAGAAAACATTCACTGAGAAAGGGAGTGAGTATGAGTAAAACATTGGAGCCAAAAAACTGTTCCCATAGTAAATTAAAGAGAAGAAGTTGAGGGGGCGCCCACAGGCGGAAACCCTATAAAATTTGATTAAATATTGCGAATCTTTCAACAGCTGAGTATGAGATAAATCTTTTATTGATGATTTTCAATGGTATAGCTTCTTAATTCCTCTGCGTGAGGTTGCTACTGAATTTTGACTAAAGCATTTTTTTATAAACCACAATTTTTTTATCGCTAAAAGGATAAAATACTGTTTTCGGTGGTTTTTATGAAAAAGGGTTTTTTCAGCTACTAATCATAGCCATTCTATTATTGTCCCTATTCTTCAATCTAGAAGTCAGTGGAGTTTACGCTCAGCAGCTCTCTTATCACCTAGATGAGTATATCTCTATCTCAATTTACGGTGAAGATGCACAAATTCGCATTTATTGCGATCTATTCTCATCAAACCTTTCTATCTTATCTTTTCCAGAAGATTTTAATCTAAATGATTCCAATCTTGCGAATGCAACCAGCATACGTCTCTCAGTTTCTAAGAATGGCGGTAGTTTAAGCTTCACCTACTCGGGAATAAGCATTGAGGAGGCAAAGAAGAGGGCTGACGCAATGATCTCTCAGGCTAACGCTGCTTTTAATCTATCCTTTAATTACTACACATCAATGAATGTAACTGAAGACATGGTCTTGGTTGAATACATAGCTGAAAAACAATTAAACATGAAAAACTACGTAATCTCTCTAATATCAAAGTGTCTGGCCCCTGAAACCGGTGGTTTATCAGAGGTTGTTCCGAAGATTGCGGAACTCGGAGATCCAAATGTAGACTTGATGGCTGAGAAGTGGCAGGGTTCACCACCGATTTGGCAAATTGAGTTGTCTACAATGACGCTCATTGACATACCAACAGGGACAGGTTCTCATACAATCGACATCCTCCGACTTTTAGGAGTCAGTGAGCTAGCTCCTTCACCCTACGCGAAAGTTGAGGCAGAGAATTATTACTCTTCGAGTGTGGAAATATCCATTTCTTCTCCAGCTTCACTATTTCTTGAAAACTATCAGCCCAATTTACAATCAAGCAATCCAACGGAGAGAGGGTGGAAATGGATAGAATACCCCACCGTAAACTATACCTTCCTCACTGGAATATTTTATTTTAGAAACGATGGGACTCCGGTTAACGAATTAACCTTCACTTTCAATGGGACAATAATCCCTGAGATTATGGACGCTGTATTCTTAGTGATAATTCTGATGATTACTTCAATAATAATGGGCCTGAAGAGAAAGAAATTAAGATGGAGTTAGGACCTCACTCTCCTAAATTATTGGAAAGTGGAAGGGGAAATTTCTGTCTTTCCCCTATTTGTATAGTTCCTCTATGATTTTCATTCTCCACTTTTCGCTTTCCAAGGTTCTGAGCTTATGCACTTCCTCCTCTGGAAGGAGAACCGGTTCACCTAAGATTTTCGCTATCAGTATCATTCTGGCAAAATCCTCCAGGAGCTCCGCTCTCTGGAAGGCTTGCTCAAGGTTTACGCCTAAGGTGATTATCCCATGGTTCTTCATGAGTAGTGCATTTGCATCTTTTAGTGATTCAGCAACCTTTTTGGCGTAATCCATCGTTGTTGGAGTTGCATACTCCATAAATGGGATTCTCCCAATCTGTATTATGACCTCGGTGAATGTTGGAATGTCTAGGGGAATTCCAGCGCATGCGAATCCGCCGCATATTGGCGGGTGGGCGTGAACTATGGCGTTCACATCTGTTCTCCTCTCATAAATCATTAGATGCCAGGGGGCATCGCTTGATGGTGGATACTTTCCCTCAAGAACTTCACCCTTCAAGTTCAATTTAACCACATGCTCAGATGCCATGTCAGCTAGGGAGAAGCCGCTTGGCTTAATTAGAATCTCA
>CAZGXE010000075.1:0-5900 GCA_964529605.1 uncultured Candidatus Bathyarchaeia archaeon
TCCAACCGTACCAGTCCTTAAAGATTTTGACAACAATCCTCTCCTCATCTCCATTCCGCACAATCTTTAGTATGTACACGCTGTTTAGAACTCCGCCAAGCTTCTTCATACTGTATTTTGAGATCCGTTCTCCAGATATTTTCTTCACGAAATCGCCTATTGTCACCCTCTCCGTGAAGGACACTATTCCAGAGGCTGTCGGTATGAAAATGTATTTCCTCGGATTCTCAAGCCTATTAAGCGGCGGATCCATCATTCCATCTCTAGCCGAATGCGACCTGTAGATTCTATAATCCTCTAGAAGGGATTCCATAATATTCGGGAAGATTCCCAGAACATAACGGATAATGCCTCTGCGGATGTTTTTGAATAGGCTTACTAGGCGCTGCCTCCTTTTCTCCCGCACGGCTGCAATATGCTTTTCCGTGATTCTGAGAAATCCGCTGGAGGAATAGAGTTTCCTTTCGATGATCAGATCTTTTACGGCGGCGTTAAATCCCTTCATCATGAGGGAGCGATTTCTCTCCCTCAAATCTTTTCTCATAATGTTTAGGAATCGGTAGGCTAGAGGGGGGAATAGTGCTGCTCTACGCATCATAGCCTCAAGCATGAAGTATTCTGGTTTAATCATGAAGTTTCGGGACATCTCCGGAAAACCTAGGATTAGGCTGCCTAAGATCTCATTAACTATTCTCTTTTTCGCCTCAACCTCACGCATCCAGAGGTATTCCTCATTTATTAAGGGCTTGTAAGGGCCTAGTGTGCTCTCAGCTAGTATGCCGCCTAACCACTCTTTTTTAACATCCTTATCGAAGGTTTCCCTGTTAACTATTAGGAAACGAGTTTTCTTTGAGCCGAGCTTCCTGGAGAATCGTCTTAAAGTTGTCTTCCTTGAATCGATGATTACTAAAACGTCTATAGCGGTCTTTTCATCAGCGTATCCGCCAGCATACGGCCCATAAATTGAAACGGCGACCGTGTTGCTTGGAGTAGCCTCCTCAAGAGAAACATCAATAATTTCTCTCAGTTCCCCATCATCTAATTGAACAATCATTTCCCTTCCCAAGATGCTGATAAGAATTTAACTGATTATTCCTAAATAACTATAATGGTGAATGTTTAAAATTTACTTAATGGCCCAAAGAAGCCGCTGGAGGATAATTCGAATTCACCCATCAGGAAGAAATTGTAAAGATTATGAAGCCTAAATTGAAACTTAGGGTTGAAGCGATTGAAACCGATTACTGGACGCCAGGCGATAATTATCTGGAGAAAATAGTTGAAGCCGTGAAAGGCAGAGTTTCCGACGGCGACATAATAGTTATCTCAGAAAAAGCCTTAGCTGTGGCAGAAGGGCTCCTCATTGATGAGGCCAAGATTAAGCCGGGTTTACTTGCCTCCTTAATCGCTAGGTTCTGGATGAGAATGGTTTGGGGTTGCTTTCTCGGAAAAATATGTCATCTAAGATGGATGAATCTAATGCGTCTGAGAAATTACCCATTAAGGGAGGGAGCCGCCCACAAGGAGGTTGCGCTCAGATACGCTGGTCTTCTACATGCCCTAATGTGGGGTTCTGAGGGAGGTATAGATGGAAGCAACCTCCCCTATGCCTACGTCAGCCTGCCCCTAACTGATCCGCAAAGGATAGCCGAGAGGATTCGTTGGCATATGCTGAATAGGCTTGGCAGAAGGGTTATCGTCATGATAGTTGATACGGATAAAACCTACTCGTTCTGCGGCTTCCACTTCACACATCGCCCAAAACCTATGAGAGGAATCCATTCTCTCTTCGGCTTCGTAGCATATGTTATCGGCAGAGTCTTAAGGCTTAGAAGAAGATCTACGCCTCTAGCTTTAGCTGGAGCGAGAATGAGCATTGACTTGGCGTTGAATATAGCCGAGGTCGCCAATAGGGCTAGGGGCTTCGGGGCCGGCCGCACGGTTTGGGATATGGCTGAAAGGTTTGGCGTTGACTTAACTAAGGTTACCTGGGGCATGCTCAAGAGAGTTAAACATAAGCCTATAGTGATAGTTAGAGCGAATATTTATCCGCTGAAAGAAAAGAAGAAATAGAAGATTTCTTCATAGCTAATGAGAGGTTTGTTGCTGGGCAGTTTTGGGTTATGTCGGGTCTTGAGAGAAAGCTAGAGCGAATAAACTGTTTACTTGAGGAGTTAAGAAGCGAGGTCTCTGCCGGAGCCTTGCTGGTTGTTGAAGGAGAGCGGGATGTTGAATCCCTCAAGGCTATAGGTGTTAGAGACAATATATTAGCTGTCAAGTCCTCTGGAAAGAATCTTCCAGATATAGTTGATGAACTCTGCTGTTTCGGAGATAGAGAAGTCATATTATTGATGGATTTCGATAGGCATGGAAGGGAGCTAACCAAACGTTTAACCCAAAGTCTTGAAAGGATGAGGATTAAATTGAACCTAGCGTTCTGGAGAAAACTGTCAATTCTCCTTGGAAACGATCTTAAGGATGTGGAGGGATTAGCGGCTTACATTAAGACGTTAAGGAGGAAGGTGGAGAGGCGCCGCCTTCAACCAGAATCAATCTGGTAAGCCCCAAACAGAGGCCTTACTTAACCGCTTAATCCGTTAAGTTATCAAAAATAAGTTAAGAATATATGGGAGACCTGAATAATATTTAGGAAGTGGCTAGCAGATTAGTGAGGCGAATCAAAATATTGTATATTGAGAATTTATCTCGCCAAAAATTCGGAGATTTTAGGAGGTTTAATAGTTTATGTCTTCACAATCATTTGCAGTTAAATACGTGATTCGAGCAAAATTTGAGGTTAATGGAATAGTTGAGAAGCCTGATGTTATCGGCGCTGTTTTTGGGCAGACTGAAGGTCTCTTCGGAACAGAACTCGACTTAAGGGAGCTTCAGAAGTCCGGGAGAGTTGGCAGAATAGAAGTTGAGATTAAATCCCAAAAGAACAATAAAACAACTGGAACACTTATTATACCAACAAGCCTAGATAAGGTTTCAACAGCCATAATAGCGGCGAGTGTTGAAAGCATAGATAGAGTTGGACCGTGCTCGGCTAAAGTAACCCTTGAGAAGATTGAGGATGTTAGAGAGCTGAAGCGTAGGGCTATAATCGCGAGGGCTAAGGAAATACTCCACAAATGGAGTCTAGAGACAATACCTGAAACAGAAGAAATATTCCGTGAGGTTTCAGAGATACTGAGGATGGCTAAGGTTAGAGAGTATGGGCCGGAAAAGCTGCCGGCTGGACCGGAGGTTGACTCAGCTAAGGAGCTAATTATTGTTGAGGGAAGAGCCGACGTAATTAATCTTGTGAAGCACGGCATCTATAATGTTATAGCCTTAGACGGCGTTAAAGTACCTGAGACAGTTGTAAAGCTAAGTAGGAGTAAGGAGACAACCGCCTTTCTCGACGGCGATCATGGGGGGGACCTAATCCTTAAAGAGCTGCTCCAAGTCGCTAACATAAAATATGTGGCTAGGGCCCCTAGAGGTAAGGAGGTTGAGGATCTAACCGCTAAAGAGATTGAGATGGCTCTCCAGAACCGCATTCCAGTTGAGGAGCTGACTGGTCGGAAGAGAAGACGTAAAAGAGTTCTTGTTTCCAAGAAGATTGTTGAGGCAGCTGAGGGTCTTAAGGGAACGTTAGAGGCCATACTCTTCGATGAGAAGATGGAGGAAATGGAGAGGCTTCCAGTGAGCGAGCTGGCTGATAGGCTGAAGGAGGTTAAGGGCGTAAACACCGTTATTTTCGATGGGATAATAACCCAGAGAATGGTTGATATTGCAAGTGAGAAGGGGATTAAATATCTTGTTGGAGCAAGGGTCTCTGAGATTGTCAAGCAACCGTTAAATGTGAAACTATTGACATTCGATGATATATTCAGCTAGTTTATCTTAGCGTTTGCGGCTTCTATCCGCTTTTACCGAAGAAATCGAATAATGTTTGAGGTCCAGCTGACCTGAATGGTAGGAGCTCCTCTTCTCTAACGCCGAGGATTGAGAGTATCCTTAAGGCTGCTGGAATAACCTGCTTTTTTATGTAATATTCTATATCGATTTCATCGTAGGATGCTAGCATATGCGGTTTAGCCCTCTCATAAAGCTTCCCTGAGCCAACGGTTATAACATACCCTATCTTATCGCCGATGGTTAATGTCCAGCCTTCCTTCTTAAGTATTTTTGCAGCTTCAACATGCGCTGCTCTCACAGCGTAGTCTTCAACAGGCTTTGTTAAAGTCTTCCATATTACAAGATCCTTATAGGGAACTTCTCTCCTCCTTAAGGAGATTATGTAATTGCGCACGTAATCAACAGCTTTCCTAACTGATTTCTCCTTCAAGACTATCTCCAGAACTTTCTCCTGGATGTTTTTGGCGACGTTCGCCCAATCCCCCCTGACAACCTCCAGCCCAACCATATCCAATCTTCCATCAGGCAGTAATCCGCAGTAGCGTTTTTTGGCTTCGGTGAAAAATACGCGTGAGTAAATTTTGTCCGGTTTTATTTCCAGACCTAGTTTTTCCTTAATTAATTTAGAGAGTTCCTCAACTTTCTTCGGATCATATTTTATGAATATGCTGTCTGTGTCTCCGTAAATAACGTCCAGCCCAAGGTTTTTAGCCATCATGATTGTGTTTGTAATTGTGTATCTTCCCCATGCGGTTACGGCCTCAGCCACCGGCTTTATATACCATCTTGCACCTATCCATCCGGCGTAACCGTAGGTTGCGTTCGTAACCACCTTCACTGCCTTCTGACGTGCATCAAACACGCGATATTCTGGACTTTTTGGATCGAGCTTCTTCAATTCAGCCCTTATCTGATCTCTTGTTTTAATAAGCCTAGATAAGACTTCACGATAGAAGCCTGAAGGTTCTTTCCTGAATCTGTGATTAACCTCCGGCGCCACATATGCTCCCGACGGAGGCTCCGGCTCTCCAGGCGGAATATATGTGTCAGGCGAAACATTGTAGGCTATCATTATGTTGGGATACATAGCCTTAAAATCTAAAACCGCGATGTTGTCGTGTATTCCGGACTTAGGTTCTAGAACTATTGCCCCAGCATATGGAGCATAGCGTCTCTCAACCTTTTTAGGAGTCAGCTCACCCATCCGGTATGCGTGTCGAATTAGGAACCATTCAACCCGGAATCCCACCGCTGCTGTGCCAACGTGGTCTAGGGGGAGGCCGACTAGGCTTGATAGCTGAACTGCAAAGTCTAGCAGCGCATCCGCTATGCCCATTATGCACTCAGTGTTCTCCATCGAGAACTTAAGCAGGTTCCGCCTCTTATTCGGGCTCTCCCAGCACTGGGTGAAGTCAACGTCCTCAATTAGAGTTCTTTCCTCAATTTTCATTATGCCCAGGTAGTCGGCTATATTCTCTAGGGTTTTAACCTTAACTTCTGGGAACTCATCTGCAAAATCGAATAGGTCTATGTTGGCTCTCCCAGTAACTGAGATATGGCCATAAACGCTTCTGTGCGGTTCGGTGTTAGCCCGGTCGATCCCTAGTGTGATTCCATTCTTCTTCGCCCTCGCTATTAGGTAGGGAAGCTCGTTGCGGTTTGTTTCGTAACCGACAATAATATCTGGATCAAATTTCCTCACGTAGCTTACAAACTCGTTTATAATCTCATCATCTCTATCTGAGGTTTCAGCGATAAACTGTCTCTTATCACCGGTGTTCGTCATCACAGATATTATGACAACGGGGTTCTCCTCCGGCTTTGGAGTGCCCCTAGGACTGTAGCATATTATTGAGAATCCTAATATCCGAAGTTTAGGGGCTTCAAGCATTTCCGGGAGAAATTTCGGTCTAGATTTAGCCAGGAGAACCCTGTCAACCTGAAGCCCCCCGGTTTCAGCCACCTCTTTAGCTTCGACTTCATGCCAGCTGCAT
>CAZGXE010000076.1:0-5850 GCA_964529605.1 uncultured Candidatus Bathyarchaeia archaeon
GGCTGATGCTGTTAACCCGAAGGTCGACGGTTCGAGTCCGTCCGGCGGCGCCACCTTTTTATTTCCGAATCCGCCTTTAAACACTCAGAAAGATACAATTATGAGATGTCCGGCGCGAAGGCTCCATATACGATTATGAAGGCCGGATGAAGCGTTACAGGAGGATCCTTAAGGGGTTGAGGAACAGTGATCTTGCCTTCCGCTTTCTCAACCATCTAGGAGCCCTAGGCCTCAGCAGGGCTAGAATATGTAAGTATGCGAGAGCATCCCTCCTAACCTAGAAACCTTGACTGATGGGGAAAGGAAGGAAGCCCTCAAGCAGAGAATAGTTGTCATGCAAAAAGCGAAAGTTCCCCGGAATCATGAAAATATTTAAATCCCTTGAGAAGTTTGTTTAGCTGGGTTATAGTGATGTCTGATGTTTCTGTGCTACTAAAGGAGATAAGAGAGGAGTTGAGGGAAATAAGATTGCTGTATAAAGGGCTGGTTGAGAGGCTTATGCCGGTCGAGGAGCCCTTGGAAGATGAAAAGGAAGCTATTGAAAGCAGCGACGAGGCTGTCAGCGAAAAGGAAATAATGGAAGTCTTGAGCTGACATGTTTAAGGTAGAAGCCAAGAAAAGGACGTTAAAGATCCTTAAAAGGCTCAGCGAAGAAAGGAAGAATAAGATTAAAGAGGTCATAACAACTCTGAAGAGTGACCCTATGCCTCCTCGGCTTTTAAGGAATAGCTAGCTAGAAAGCCTCCTACTTTAGTGGATGATGAATGGCGTCGATGATTGTAAAGTGCAAAGAAAGGTTCTGGTGAATGGTCTGAGCGGCAACCTAGCATCTGAGATGCTTTATGGATTAATTGTGCTGGTTGGATGTGGAATTTCCCCCCATTTTTGGCCGTGGGTCTCTGAAATAGTCCACAAAGCAATAATTTATCAAGCTTATTGGTGAGGTTTGAGAAGCTTAGAGGTTACAGTGCCAAAAGCTATCTTAGTAACTTAGAGAATGTTTTTAACGCTGCTTCTAAGCCTTTTATGATTAACTTTCTATCTTTACTCTTTTGATCAATTTGGGCGGCGTGAATGGCAATCGGAATTTCTGCAGTGCATCTTTAATCAGGACGGGGTCTCTAAGGAGGTTTCTTATACCCTCAACGTGTGCTGCTCCGACAAAAGTTAAGATCTTCGATTTTTTGTCTTTTTCGAGATTTTTTGAGGTTATCCAAATCAATCTAGCCGCCATTAAAGTGTTACGTTCATCGATAAGTACTCTCCAGACCGATGGATAGAGCCTCCGCAGCTTTTCTATCCGCCTCTTAGAGTTCTCGATAACCCTCTCTTTGAATCCTCTCTCCCACAGGCATATGGGATTCTCTTGGAGGCTCATTGGTACTAGAGTTCGGGGGCGAATCATTTCCCTAAGCGTCATGTTTCTTCTCATCCTTTCCACGATCTCCTCCTCTGACATGTCTATGAGCCATATATTGGCGTCCACGTTCCCCAAAGCCTCAGCGGCCCCGATGAACTCGCATTTCCCTTGACAGAATAGGCGTTTAGGACATGTGGCACACGCCGCATTCAGCAGTCTGAATCGTTTCAAATCGAGTTCGATGGCTACATCCTTAGGCTTCATTAATCTTACAGCACGATAGGCATCGTTAAGGCTGCGTCGTGTAAAATGGGCTGTCCCGACGATCTCGACGTACCTGTTATAGTCGATGTTTCTGACCGTCGTCTGTCGGCTCATTTTTCCACTCAAACCTTCAATGTCTTAAGTTCTTTATTGGTCTTTTCTGCCTTTGGGATTGTCACTTCCAGTACGCCGTTCTTGTATCTCGCGGAAACCTCCTTTACCTCGATGTTTCTTGTCGGCAGATCAATTATCTTATAGAATCTCTTAGCTTTGACTTCGACTTTTCCATCTGCAATGTTTAGCTGTATATCATCCTTTTCTTCTCCTGGAAGCTCAACGTAAAGCTTTATTGCATTGTCTTCCTCGAAAATGTCTGTTAAAGGCTCACGTACTTTCTCTGGTTCCGCTTTAATGAAAGGGTTCTTCGGTTTCAGCGGTCTTCTGAAGGGTCTAAAAGGATCGAGAGGCCTTAACGGTTCAAAGGGCTCGAGCAAATTGCCTGATTCAAAACGCCCATAAACTATATATCCCTTAACTCCAGGTTCATCGATCTTATTGAAGCTCCACTTTCCTTTGAGTTTTCCACTCCTTATAGCCTTTTCAATGTTCTCAACTTCCTTCATGAATTCTCTGTTAAAAATATCTAACTCATTAAACAGTTTTTCTATATCGAAATATACCATCTTCAACCTTTCACCCCCTCACATTCTTTTTAACTCTTCTAATACGTCCATTAAGCGTCTCAAGGCGAGGCTCATCATGAACTCTATCTGTCCGAATTCTGAGCAGCGGTATCTCCCCTTCTCAACCTTCTCTAGGAGTCCTCCCTCACAAAGTTTTCTGGTGTTCTCCCAGACGATTTTTGGGTTCAAATCTAACTCTCGCATGAAATCCATGAAGTTCATTGTGTGGTCTTGGTCTTGCATCAACTGCTTCATCATCCTTAGGCGAGTCTCATGGGATAATGCATCGAATATCTTTGAAAGCCTATCGAAGCTGGCCTCCAATGTTTCTAATTCTTGCTCCAGCTGATCTCTAGACCACTCCTCTGGGAAGAGAGGGACCTCCAAGATTACCTCGCCGTCTCTCACCAGTTGCAATTTAAGTGTCAACCGCCTCACCTATTACCAGAAAGTAATTACCGAAAGGTAATATAAAAATGTTGCTGATGATAAATAAACTATTTAACATTAAGCATTATTGAAAGGCCTCAGTTTGATTACAATTTTCTATATGTCTGAGTAGTTCATGAACGTTTGCGCCTCATCTAGAATGAGAACTAAGTATGGATTTTTGGGGTTAGAGAGTATATTTACGAGTTTAGTTATGAAAAGCTGCACTATGATAACTGGGTTATTATGGTCTTACCTTTGAGGTTAACGACGAGGAACCCCCGTTCTTAAGGTTTTCTGAATTAAGGAGGCTTCTCATTGTTACGCCTCTTCCGGATTTAGTTAGAATGCCGTTTCCCTTGAGCTGATTAATCCATTTGAGCAACGCCTCTTTGTTTCGCTCCTGAGATCCTTTTTGGATTTCTGCTTTCAGTTTTTCCAGCGGTTCTCCCGCCGACGATCACGGTTACTCCATAAGGTAGAAGAGGTTTAGGTTGAATTTTGCTCCTCCCCAAGTTTCACCGATCTCAAGGATTCTCCCACTCTTTCCCTCCAGATTCCGATTGGAGGTTTCATGTTAGATGGTGGGAGGCTTGTATTTTCTTCCCAGTAGTCCCTGTTTAAACTCTTCCTTAGCCTTGTTCAGCAAATCCACGTTCGTTAACAAATCTATAACTGTTAGAGTCATCACCTTAGACGAGAAGATTAGAGAGACTTATGTCCTAGGCCGACGCCGCTCTGAGCGGTTGCCTGCCAAGAATGCCCTGGTGTTTCCAAAACCCATGATCCTAAAATAAACCAGGATGTTCACCCAGTCTGTTTCCCCATGATACTCATGTCACTTTGTTGCCTAGTTTCAAGTAGGCTGGTAATAACTGGAGAGATGGAAAACTAGGTTAGGTTCGGTTTGGAATTGTTTTTATTTCCTTTCCTTTTTCAAGCGCTATGACTTCAATCCATTCTTCTATGTTTGAGGAAGCTATTTTTCTCATCAAAACCTGCTCTATCTGGAATACTCCCGCTGGGTTATCCATGTTAACTAGGATTCTCACAGGACGGTTTTCTCCCTCGAGTATTTCAACTTTTCTTATGGCTAGCGCGGATAGGGAATGAATGTCTACGCCGCCTATCTTGTAAGGTATTCTAGCCCTTCCCTCAGCCATATCTGTTCCATCAGCCACCTTCACACAACCAGCTTCAACGCTGAGGCATCTAATGTTTTCATCGTGAGAGAATATGCAATGTAGAATTTCAGACTTCAATCTTATGGTTAACTCTTTATCCGATGCCGCTGGGTAAATCTTTGAGAGAATTTTGTCCAGAATCGGGCTTGCAATGTTGCAGCCGTGAATGTGATGGGAAGAGCGGTGAACAGCGTTCCCTACATCATGTAGATAGGCTCCGCATAAAACTATAACTTTAGCATCCTCTAGGCTACATATGCCCTCATCAACCGTTGTGGGAGTGAATCTCCGATTTAAAATATCGAATATCTCAAGGGCGCTACCAGAAGTAATCCTAGAGTGAACTGGACCATGATCATTATATTTTAGCCTATTGACGGCCATAACATTAGCCATCTGAAGGAGCGTCTGAACCTCAAGGTTCTTTTCCAGAAGGCTGAAGGCCCTTCGGAGAAGAGGGCTCTCTAAATGCTTACGAACCAGATTGGGGGAAACAATCACCATATATTCTATCACCGCTCTACATTTATGCATCAATCTTAATTAGAGTAAATAGGTTTAACATTAATGTATACAAGGGATGCGGATTAAAAATGGAAACATGGATTTTCACTCACGGGGACGCTGACGGATTATGTGCGGGAGCAATTTCTTTAGCCGCAAACCCCGACGCCCACGTTTTCTTCACCCACCCATATGGTCTAGAGGAGGACTTAAGAGAAGCCAAGAAGACTGATAGGATCATCATATGTGACATCGCTCTCTCAGAAAGCCACCTAACTATGCTTCTAAAATTATTCTCGGAAATCTCAAGGAAGGGGGATCTAACCTATATTGACCATCACCCCCTGCCTGAAGGACTCTCGAAAGATAAGATCCCCGGAAGGTTTGTTCACAGCTTGGAGTCATCAGCTTCCGAATTAGCCTATTTATTCTTCAAATCCAGAGTTTCCCGGATGCATGCGAGAATAGCTATTATGGGAGCAATAGGAGACTACTTAGATAACACTCCTACAATTCGCGGATTACTTAAAAAGTGGGATAAGCGAACCCTATACTTTGAAAGCGGGCTGCTCATTCAAGGAATCGAGGGGCAGAAAAGAAACCATGATTTTAAGCGGAGCATAGTGGCTAACTTAGCGAATAATCTGCTCCCTAGCTTCGATAGGAGACTAGTTGAACTCGCCATACAGAATACCCATCTTGAGGAGATTGCGATAAGAGAGATCAAAAGTAGAGTCAAAGTCTTCGGAGATGTAGCATACATTCTTAACTTCCCATTCTCACTTGGAAAAACCGCAACCTACGCTAGGGGATTAACCGATTCCCTAATAGGGGTTGCCGGGGAAGAAAGAAAAAACATGATCGACATGAGCCTAAGATCTTCCAGCGAAAGAATAGACCTTAACAGAATGCTGAGGCGGATAACTAAGAAAATCGGGGGAAGCGGAGGGGGACACCCCAACGCGGCCGGAGCGAGAATCCCGAAGGGAAAATTCGAAAACTTCCTAGAAGAACTGAATGCAACCCTAAAAGGTTAGCTGCCAGAACATATCTGAAGGCAACTTTAGACTTCAAGTTAGCATTTCATCACATTTCCACTAAATTTTTAGTTTTAATATTTGGTGATCTTAGTATGGTTTAATACGGGTTTCTCGGAGGCCTTCTACTAAGCTTATTAAATCCCTCGAAGAATGGGGTTCTTTTCTCAGAATATTGGCCGCATGCGGTTTTGGAGTAATCATAGCGGGCCTTCTTATTGGAGAGGCGTTTGGTAAACGGATATTTCCGCCAATGTAGGCGGATCCCTTCGAGAGCGTCTGAAATTTCCAACATTCTCCCGTAAACCCTATTTAATGTTTTGGGATATGTAAAAGAAACTTGGTGCCGCGAATAAGTTTTACCTGAGGATTCAGACTTCAAAAACTTT
>CAZGXE010000077.1:0-5793 GCA_964529605.1 uncultured Candidatus Bathyarchaeia archaeon
TTAAATTTGTCGCTTCCTGTTATACCTGTGGTTTACCACCTGAATTCATAGGTTTGGGAAGCGGTCTGAAAGAGATAAAAGAAACTATGGGCGAAAAGGCGGTTGAAAAAATATTAAATGAGCTATATCCTTCACTACATGCTGATGTGAAGTTTGTATCAAGATTCCTTAACAGGGATTTGAATAGTAATCTTCTAATGACCCCAACAATCCTGAAGAGCATAAGCGAACTGGAAAACTTCATAGAGCTGGAGGAGCCGGACAGCAGCTATCTAATACTGAGCAAACTAGCCTCCTCCTATATAAAGGAAACATTAACCGGGAAAACTTCAAAGGGTAAAAAATTGGCCATTTTAATCGGGGAGAACAATGTAGCTGAGTACCTCAACGGATTAAGCCAAGAAAACCTCAGCAAGATGATACTTGACCTTGGTAAGATGAGAAAATCATTAGCTTAAGCAGGGGATGAAATGAAAAATGGGTAGCTGGTATATGACCAAGTTTCCTGGAAGAGTGAATTACTTTTCGCCTAAATATCCGATGAGAATCTCCATTAACGCAAGGGACGATCTTGTTGAATACTGCAAAAAACTCGTAAAGTACGTTGATAACGCTTACCTTAACGGTTTAAACATTAGGCTTTACACAAACATGGAGCATGTGCATGATTTTTGGTGTGATAACTGGTTGCTATGCTCCCACACTATAATGCCGCACGGAGTCGTATACGCAATAGATGATGGAGGAAAAATTAACATACGAGATTACTATGATGGGCCGATGCAGAAGCCTGAGATAAACGCTGGGGCACTCTATAATCCTGAAACTAAGACAGCGTTCATACTTAACAATGATTATTATGGGCAAACTAAACCAACAGCCCTTGGAATAGCTGCGGACATATTTGAAGACCGATTCAACATACTTTCAGTTCACGGAGCGTCTAGCTCAATCGACGGGAAAGGATATCTGCTCATAGCGCCTACAAACACAGGGAAAACAACCCACTCTTATGGGCCAGTGATATACTATCCGAAAGGTGAGTTTCATCAAGATGACTGGATATTCGTTGAGTTTGAGGATGGAAAAGCCATCGGTAAAGCTTCAGAGAGACAATTCTACATGAGAACTAACTCCATAAAAAACTTCCCTTGGCTTGAACCAGTATTCCGCACTCATAAGCTAGAGAACGTTAAGCCAGATGACCCAGCTGAAAAATTTTTGCCCTCAGTGCCAAGGGTTATGATAGACCCGAGGGAAATATTAAGTCCAGGAAAGGTTGTTAATGAAATTAGAATCCATAAAACATTCCTGCTACAGAGAAACCCCAAATCGAAGGTTGTAGCTGCGTCGCTTGAGCCGGAGGAAGCTGTTGAGATCCTTAGAAACGCGCCTGAGCAATGGTACAACAACTATCTCGTAACCTATAGCGATAGAAAGGAACGTAAAAGAGCTGAACTCTTCAAGAAACTCTTTGAAATAGCCGAACCATATCTTATAAACATAATTGCAAAGGTTGAGGATGTAAGAAATGTAATAATAAAGATAACAAAAAGCAGCTAAGTCATTCTTAAAGAAGCAACCTACGTTTAGGGACTAAAATGGAAACAAAAAGGTTAAATCCAGCCACGCTATTAGCATAGCCATAATCTGGAGGGCGCCTACTAAGTTGGCATATAAGTACATGGCTAAAGCTTGGAGAAAACCAAGTGAATCGTATGTAGAGGAGATCATGCGTGAGAGAGTCATATTGTGGCGTAGACAGCCAGCAATCTATAGGATCGATAAGCCAACACGTATAGACAGAGCTAGGAAACTAGGATATAAGGATAAACCAGGTTACGTGATTGTTAGAGTTAGAGTGAGAAGAGGTGGACTTAGAAAACCAAGGCCTAGAGCTGGAAGAAGACAGAAACGTATGGGTGTCAGAAAATACAAGCCAGCGAAAAGCCTAAGGCTAATAGCTGAAGAAAGAGCTGCAAGGAGATTCCCAAATCTTGAAGTTCTTAACTCATACTGGGTTTGGGAGGATGGACGCTATAAGTGGTTTGAAGTTATAATGGTGAATCGAACTCTTTTACTGGAAGCCAATCTTGGAAAGGGCAGAGGCAGAGTCTTTAGGGGGCTGACAAGCGCAGGAAGAAAGGTTCGCGGATTACTTGCCAAATAACCAACACGGATAAATTTTGTTATTAGAGAGTTTCATGGGAGAAAGACGGCTGCAGCTATAACAGTTGTCCAAAAACCATTCTTATCTCCCTTAGCGGATTGGCATATATGCATGGTTTTGAAGATCTTACCGCTAGCCTTATACACCTTCTTCCGCTCGTTCCACGCGGTTTCCGGATCGAACTCTATGCCAAAGGTCATAGCAAGCATTGTCGCCGCAAGATCCTCAGCATACTCACCAGCTTTTTTGCCGCCCTCCCCATGGGAGTGATACTCAGCTAAATATCCATAACCATTGTTATCTTTCGGCAAGGCCAATCCGATCGCAGCTGAAATCAAGCAGTTGGGCTCGTTAGTCTCATATCTCGCCATAACAACATATGTTATCTGACCTGGTTTTAGAAGCTTTATTCCCTCCTCTTTCGGGATTATTTTGCAACCCGGCGGAAATATGCTTGAAACACAAACTAAGTTACATTTTTCTATTCCAGCATCTCTTAATGCAAGCTCAAAAGAAGCTAATCTATCCCTATGTACACCCACGCCCTTAGTGAAAAACATTTTAGTCGGGATCATGTTCATGAAATTCATATGAGTAGAATTGTTTTTAAAAAACCTTTCTATTAGCAACTAAGTAAACCAAGCACGTATTAAAAATACTTGAGTGATAAGGTATGAGCGTTAAAGCCGTTGTCCATAGAAAGAAAAAGAAACGTGTTGGTAAGGGTTTCAGCAGAGAAGAATTGATATCCGTCGGCCTCAGCATTAAAGAAGCATTGGCTTTAAAGATTCCAGTTGACGTGAGGAGAAGAACCAAGCATGAAGAGAATGTTGAAACTCTAAAGAACTTCCTTTGCAGTTTATCGAGAAAACTTAAAAGGTGGCCTAAGTAAATGTTCTAGTAACTGATGGAGAACATGTGATTGCCTGATGAAAAGCAAGATATCCTACTTGAATCTGAGCTTCATTGCTCATGCAACAGAAGATCAGAGCAAAGTTCTCACAGCCGCTAGAAACATTTTCCCATCCAAATACGCTGACAAAATATCATTTAGCAAAAATAAGCTTAAGGGTGAATATGGGAACCCAATAATATTCTTTAAGACCCAGATAAGAGAGCCTGAAATAGCTCAGTCATTACTACTTAACATATCATCAAATCTGCCGCTGATCGATAAGGAAGAGCTGCTTAACAGCCTAAGATTACACTTAAGCAAGGGAAGCCTCTATATTAGACTTGACAAACAAGAGGCCTTCAAGGGTAGATTCAAACTCTGTAGGGCAGATCCGATACGCATCCGAATAAGGTTTAAGACATCAAAGATTGAAGAGATTAAAAAAGAATGTCAAGCAGCAGGATTATTGCCATGAGAAAATCCTTTGTAGACCTCCATTTACGCCCTCCTATAGATCAGATTAACAGAGTGAAGGGGCTAATAGACAAGGCTGCTGAACTCGGATATAGCGCGGTAGGCTTAACCTTACCCATTGGAGCGAAAAAAGAAGATGTTGAGAAACTAAGGAAAATCTGCGAAAATTTGGGTTTAGATTTTGTCACAAGAGTAGACTTAACACCTAAAACCTCCAAAAATCTCTTAAACATTCTGAATAAAATTCGAAGGAAATTTGAAATTATTGCTGTGCACTGCAATACTAAAGGGGTTGCAATCCAAGCTGCTAAGGATCGGAGGGTCGATCTCCTCTCATTCTCATCAAGTAGCCTAAGAAGAAATTTCTTCAGTGCTTCTGAGGCTAGACTTGCCTCTGAGAAGAACTCAGCCATAGAGGTTGATATGTCTCCACTACTTTATCTGGAAGGAACTCCTAGAATTAGGCTTATGAATATACTTAGAAAAAATGTTTCAATAGCCAAAAAATTCGATGTGCCCATAGTTTTATCAAGTGGATCCGACAGCCCGCATCTGCTTAGAAAACCTGAAGACTACGCGTTTCTCGCTTATCTTGTAGGTTTAGATTTATATGCCGCTAAGCAGGCTCTCTCCAGTAGCCCAAGAGATATAATCGAACGTAACCGAAAGAAGCTAAGTTCCAATTATGTACACCCGGGAGTTTATGTTATAGAGAGGGGTGAAGATTGCTAGAGAAAATTAGGCGACGTTACCTTCTAGTCAAAATTGACGGGAACAAAATACCTCACGAAAGAGATTTTCAGAACGCCTTATGGCTCAGCCTCATCCGTTTATTTGGCGAGTATGGAGCCAGTCAAGCGGAAATGACTTTAACCGAATATGATCCAAAAATGAAGTACGCTATAATACGCTGTTCACATAAGTCGCTTTTTATGATTCGACCTGCAATAACCACAATAACAAAAATTGGTGATGCAAAAATAGCCCTACATGTGCTTCTTGTATCAGGAACATTAAAAACATTAAGGAGAAGGATGCAAAAAATTCTTAGCAT
This sequence comes from uncultured Candidatus Bathyarchaeia archaeon, assembly GCA_964529605.1. Lineage (GTDB taxonomy): Archaea > Thermoproteota > Bathyarchaeia > Bathyarchaeales > DTEX01 > DTEX01. The sequence continues at coordinate 4,594 of CAZGXE010000077.1, forward strand.
ACCGGCATAAAATAAACCAGAAAGTTATTGAGTCAAATCATAATTCGCTCTCCAAAAGATTATTTCAGATGAGGTGTCAGGAGTTGGTGGAGATCAATAGAGAAAACTCCAAGGATTTCTTCATACTTTACAGGCTAGCTGAAATGGGAGCATGTAATAGAACAATAAAGATTTCAACAAGCACATTCGCAAAGAAAATAGGGTTATCCCAACAGAGCGCTTCTAGACGCCTAATTGAGCTGGAACGAAAGGGGCTAATCTATCGGACAGTAACCAGAAAGGGAAGCTTCGTCAGAATATCTAAAGCTGGAGAAAGATATCTCCGTAAGGTTTATTCGGGTTTAAGCGCTATCTTCAAGGGAAGGCCTAGATCAATAATTGTTGAGGGGAAAGTCTTTAGCGGACTTGGAGAAGGAGCCTACTACGTTTCTAAGAAAGTATACAGGGAACAATTTATTGAAAAGCTGGGTTTTGACCCTTATCCAGGAACCCTGAATCTAAAGGTAAGTAGAGAAGAAAATGCTAGGCTAATGGCTGATCTTGACGCCTATCCGGGAATAGAGATTAAAGGTTTTAAAAACAAGAGCAGAACCTACGGGCCTGTCAGATGCTTTCATGCTATAATAAATGAGGAGGAGAAAGGTGCCGTTGTCTTCGCGCTTAGAGGCCACTACGGTAAAGACGTTTTGGAAATCATAGCGCCGAAATACTTACGGGAACACCTAAAACTTAAGGATGGGGACAGAGTTAAAGTTAAGATACTATTGTAAAAAATTATTTTTTAGTTAGTTGAACCAGTCTTCTCCCTTTAGTCAAAGATGAAACGGTGATTAACCCGCTTATTTCCATCCTCATTAAAGCCTTATTTACCTCATTGAAATTCAAATCCCTATAGAGGGTGGATGATTTCAAGGCCTCAAGCAGCTCAGCATCTGTAAGGGAACCCTTCTTCTCTAGAATCTCAAATATAACCAGGTGAAGAGGCTGAACCTTCCAAGTCTTCGTTACCACAGTATTTTCACCCCCAAACTATGTAACCAACGGTGGAGCAGCCTTCTGCAGCCTCTTGAACCGTTGCCCCCAATTCTTATACCAGCTTACCATATCAGATGTTATGCTCGGTCCAATCCTCTTCATGGCTTCCTTGAAATCGGCCATTTTAACCTCTTATTGATTTTTAACAAATTTGAAAATTGCTTC
>CAZGXE010000078.1:0-5692 GCA_964529605.1 uncultured Candidatus Bathyarchaeia archaeon
AGAGGCTTTTCGGCGAGTTTCTCGTCGAGAACACGAGGATAGAGCATATATGCCGAAGAAAGGATTTCGAAATAAAACCTGTTGATGAAGAGACACGTATAGCCATATTGAATCTTAAATCTGGGTGATGAAAATAGCTTATACGAGTATTTTTAGGTTAATGGAGTTTCCAATCTTAAAATTTTCTTAAGCGCAGTTAACAGTGGAACGCCGACCAGCAGGGAGACTGCGATGACCAACACATCCTCCACATAGGAGTCTATAGCTCCGCTAACAAAAATGTAGTAAACAACCTCTGGCGCGAGATTAAATAAACCATACAATCCCACGGGGATGAAGAGGAATATACGTGACAGCGAATCCGTCACCACGGACACAAAGGATATTAATAATAGCGGAATAGTTGGGAGTTTAGCATCCTTATCGAATAGTTTTCCACTTAATTTTGAAGCAGGGTATATAAGGGGAAAAGCCAGTAGAACATCAAGCACCGTCCATAATGGAAACCACCTTCCAAAGGGATGTATAAAATAGGTTACGAGCATAACGGCGTAAATTGCAGCTATAGGCTTCCACTTTCCCCTGGCGAGAAAACCAGCTGCTAAAACTCCAAGCGGCTCGGCCATTATACCGAACATCCAGAAGTCTACGGGCTTAATTGCTCTGGCGATGATGCTGCCTATTAGAGCTGTTAAAAAACCGGCCCATGGACCAAGAATAATGCCCTCAATGGGTTCCAAGTAAATGGCCCAATTACGCCATAATTCAAATGACATAAAGTATAGTGTCACATGAAGGGCTGCAAAGACCCCGATGAAAGATAAAATCTTCGCTTGGAACTGTAACATTTTTCAATCCCAATGTAGTTTTTTACACAGTTTAATTTAAGCGTTTAACAGTTTTCTGGGAAAGCTGCGAAGTCCTTTTCAAATGTTTATCTATGCAGACTGCAGTGTTCCTTAACAGGACATTCTGAGCATTTCTTTTTCTTGCAGTATTCTAAGTTTAGTCTCACAAGGGCTGATTCATAGGGCTCTATATTTTTTAATCCAATCTTTCTAGCGGTCTCAGTCGCTATTTTAGAGGGTTTCGGCTTGGCTTTCTCCCAGATTCCTCGGAGCTCCCTTAGAAAAATGTTTACACATACAGGGCCTACGCCCTTAAATTCCCTCAGCCGCCTTTCCAAGTCCTCTGGGCTGGAGGATTCCTCATGAAGTCTCTCCAGGCTTCCATATTTCTCCTTGAGCTTCCCCATAATTGCCAGAAGGTTTGACGCTGTTGAGAAGTCATATCTGACATAGCCGCCTAGATCAAGTATTTCAACAAGCCGATTCCATCCAGCTTCAATTATGCTTTCCGGCGTTGTGAGATCCTCAGCCTCAAATAGACGGAAAGTTTTCTTAGCGATCTCAGCTGATATTCTTTTAGCGAAAAGAATTGAAGCGAGAAACCATTTAAATCGGTCGCTGGGTTTCATCAAGTTTAGACCTAACTCCTCAGAGTAGCTCCTTAAACTTGAAAGCTTCTCTTCAACACCCAAGTTTTCCCTCTCCCACTCTTTAAGAGAATTATAGGCTGCTTCAACTTATATCCATGTAGATCAAAACAAAGCATAAGGAGATCTGTAAGGATTTATTTTCCCCTGAGAATAGTCTATTCTCAGCGGATGATTGAGGCGTTTGAAGGGTGAAATCTGAGGGGGCTAAAGAAGGCTTCCGGAGCCTAATTAGAGAGTTCTTTCCATACGTGAGTTTCCGCCCCTTTCAAGTTGATGCAGTAAAGTTTGCCTTCGACATAATGATTAATGGTGAAGTGGGTTTACTCTCTTCCCCATGTGGAACAGGGAAATCCATTTCAGTCCTAACAGCCTTCTTCGCGGCTAGGGAAGTTGATTCCTCAATCAATAGACTTCTAGTTCTAACTAGAACCAAGAACCAGCTTGAAATTTATTCACGTGAGCTCAGAAATATGAAAGAGCATTGCAAAGCTGAGTTTACCGCCTCAATATTTAAGAGTAAGAGAGATATGTGCCCATTCGCTCTGGAGGATCCTAAATTTAAGGATTTGAGCTATCGGGATTTTCTTCAGTACTGTAGGGGACTTAAAAGCGGCGTTTTCGGCGGATCATGCAAATACTATGATAGGACATATAGTGACGGCGGCTGGAGATTAAGTAGGCTCACCCGCAGCGTTATTGGAAGGATTAGAGGAATCGGCCCGCTCATGCCTGATGAGGTTTACATGCTGTGTCGTAAGGAAGGATTATGCCCCTATGAGGTTACGAAAATTCTTGCGAAAGGGGCGGATATAATCGTTGGGAACTATAATTATGCTCTCATCGGAGCTGTTAGGGATTCAACCCTTAGGAGAGCTGGGGTTCGCATTAAGGATGTTAACTGCATTTTTGATGAAGCGCATAGCTTACCCTATTACGCAGCTGGAATACTTTCAGATGAGCTTTCACTCCTGTCCGTTAGAAGGGCGATTGGTGAAGTTGAGAGATTCAGACTGGAGGACTCAGGGATCTTAGAGGGCCTACGTGAGACTATGATCGAACTTGGGGAAAAAGTCTATAGGATTTACGGGCTGGATACTGAGCACATAATTGCAGGGGAGGGTCTAATTAACGCCGTGCTCGAGAAGAGTGGGGTTGAAGCGGAAAGGTTTCCTGAGCTCATTGAGGAGCTTTTGCTTCTAGGTGAGGAGGTTAGACAGAGGAGACTCGAGGCTGGCGGAAGCCCAATCTCCTATCTTTCACGCTGCGCAACCTTCCTCCTAGACTGGCTTAATACTGCTGATTCAAGTCAAGTCAGGTATGTTAGGGTTGAGGAGAGCAGTGGAGGAAGAAGAAATGTTAGGCTTGGGATAAAATGTTTAGACCCTTCTTTGGCTACAAATGTCATAAATAAGATGCGTTCAGCCATATTAATGTCTGGAACCCTATGGAACATTGACTACTACATTGATGTTTTGGGCATTGATAGGAGGAGAAGCAGAAGCCTAGAACTGCCGAATCCCTTTCCGCCAGAGAATAGGTTGATTCTCGTCGATATGGCGGTCACAACAAGATTTGAGGAGAGGGATGAAAACCAATGGATTAGGATGGCTGAGCATCTCAGCCAAATAATTCAGGCCGTTAGGGGGAGAGTGGCAGTTTACTTCCCCTCATATGAGATCATGCATGAAATCGCGAAACACATTAAGCTTAATATGCCAATAATAATTGAAGAGAGGAGAACAAAGATTGCTGATGTGCTTGATTTTCTCAGAGAAAACATCAGATGCGTTGCCTTTGGCGTTGCAAGGGGGAAGATAAGTGAGGGAGTTGACATGACGATTGATGGGCGCAGCATGCTCTCAGCGGTGGTAATAGCTGGGCTGCCATTCCCAAAGAAGACGGAGCTCCAAATAGCTCTCCAAGAATACTTCGGGGAGAGGTTCGGGGGAAAAGCAGTTGAGTACGCGAGTAACATTCCCTGCCTAAACGCGCTGGCTCAATCAGCAGGCAGGCTTCTACGCAGTCCAGAGGATAGGGGAATGGTTATCATAATGGATAGGCGGGCTGCGGGGAGATTCAAAAATAGGCTTCCTGAGAGCTGGAGGAGGGAGCTGAAAGCCCACATGAAAATGGAGAAAATAATTGACAGGATAAAACGCTTTTACAGTAAAGAAGAAATTGAGAATTAAAGGATTCCATTAATAAATGATAGTATTTAGCAAAGATCTAGAACCAAAAGGCAATTAATCATGAGAACGTGTAAATTTAATCCTGATTGTTTGCCTAATAGAATTTAGGTATGAAAACGTGCAGGAAGGCTTCAAGCGCCCCCAAAAATTCTATTCAAATCTTCAAACTTAAAAGGCTCTCCAACGGCAGAAGCAACAAGAGAACTATTCCTAACTATATAATAGAAACTGTAATGACGAAAAAACTTTATCCAAAATGTATCTTTAACCTAGTTAACGCTTCAATCACTTCATCAATATCTTGGTATTTTTTCGATGGAAGTTTTTGGAGAAGATCTTTTGCATGGGCCCTATCTTTTTTAGTTAAGTCTACTACTTTCCATCCTTGTTTTTTAATGAGCTCTTCTTTGGTTGCTGGGAACCTTGCGTCTTCAGCCAGAACCTTCTTTAAAGATTCTAAGCCTAAATATTGTGTGATGGGAGGGAATTTTCCAGTCTCCCTAAAAATTTTAAGCCTAGTAGCGTCCTTATACATTCTAACATTATGGAAGCTTATCCTCACCTGATCATAATCTCTAGATCTTATCCTTCTATCGATATACTTAAGCTCATCGTCAGTGAACTGGTAAATGTTATCCCTGCCTTTACCAAAGAGCCTTGTATATAATTGATCTGACTCATAGAATGGTTCCTCCTTTGAAATGTCTACGCAGTGAATAATGCTTTGATCCTGCATGAATGTTAAAAGTGCCTCTGGGACTCTGCTTTTCCCTCTTATTTCCCAGGCAACTCTTAAGCCCTTCAGATTAAGACTTCTAAAGAAGTCCTTGATTGGTTTAATCTTCTTTCTATTAAATTCAATAGATTCCGGCGTTTGCATGACAATAATATCTGATGATGAGTTAAGCATAGATGAAGTCACGGATGACAGGATTACTGCAACGATAAGGGGCTACATAATCGATATAGACCTTAAAGAGAGAATGATTATTCATGATTGCGAGGACTGGAGGAAAGGCCTAGGAATTAAGCGGATCTGCAAGCACCTATGCAAGCTGTTCCTTTCTCTACCTGAAAACCAGTCAATACCCATGCTTAGGAGCATTATTGAAGAGAAGGATAAGTGGAGATTCAATTATGGAGGTAACATCTAAAAATTTAGGGGGTCTCATGGAACAGGGGGATCTCAATAAGCTATAATGGTTTAAGCATAACATTAGACGCGCTGGTCAGACCTGAAGATAGCATTCACGCCTTAGTTTCTCATGCACACTACGACCACTCAAAAGCATTCAAAATAAAGAAACTTCAGAAATATTCAACAAAAGAAACGAGAGAAATAGCTGCATTATACGGCAGTCTAGACGATGCCTGGCATCCTCTTATAATGAATAAAGTAATGAGAATAGGCGACTTCGAGATTGTACCCCACAACTCAGGTCATGTCTTAGGATCATGCATGATTGAAGTTGCAACACCTCAAGGGACAATACTCTACACTGGAGACTTCAATACTAGAGAAACTTATACTATGAAGCCGGCAGAGCCCGTTCCATGCGATGTTCTCATCATCGAAGCAACTTTTGGATCTCCAAGATTCCAATTTCCCAGTATAGATGAAATCTCAGATGAGATGGTTAGATGGGCTGAGAAGACGATTAAGGAAGGGAAGATACCTACATTTCAAGCAGACTCTCTTGGAAACTCGCAGGAGATCATAAGCATATTTAACAAGGCAACTGAGTTTCCAGTTGTCACTTCACCGTCAGTGTCGAAAATAAATGAGATTTACAGGTCGCATGGCTTTAGATTGGAATATCTAGATTCAGGGAGCGATGGGGGAAAGGAAATACTTGAGGGTGGAGAAGCAGTCTACATTATTCCTAAAAGGTATCACCCGAAAGATTCAAGATTTGAAGTAGCACTGGTTTCAGGCTGGGCTATCCATACGAATAATGGATTTCCTCTGAGCGATCATGCAGATTTTAAAGACGCTCTTAAATTT
>CAZGXE010000079.1:0-5461 GCA_964529605.1 uncultured Candidatus Bathyarchaeia archaeon
ACTTCCGTTTAAGCCTCCGCTCAACAAATGTTGGTTTAAAAAGCCTAGTTTTATAGGGTTCCACACCCATCGAGGCTAACCGCCTAGCATAATTTCTAGCCCAGCAATAGCGGCATCTATGGAGGCAGCCGGTTACGGGATTCCATGAATCAGTTATTTCACTAAATCTGGCGTGAAATTTTCCGCTCAATATTCCCTCAATCTCTTAAAGATTAATTCCTACCAAAACTCTTTAACTTATCGGATCAGTGTTAAGTTTGACATTTGGGTTAGACGCCCAAATTCGGCATGTTCCCTCTATGCCAACCATGCATGAGCCTATAGGCGTCTGAGGCGTGCATGCCTTCATGAATAGAGGACATTCCGTCGGCTTAATCTTCCCGATTATCACTAAATGACATTGGCAGCCGGGCGGAATATCTCTTCCACTCTCTATTCTTACACCAAATCTTTCATGCGCATCGTATTCCCGGAACTCTTCCCGAAGAGCTAGCGCTGAATTCGGCAATCTACCGAGCCCCCGCCAGCTTCCACCAACAACCTTAAATGCGCGGTTCATAAGCTCTTTCGCTTTGACGTTTCCTTCCCATGTTACAGCCCGCTCATACTCATTCTCCAGAATTGATACCCGCCTACTAATTTGCCTAAGAGCCATGTAGATAGCGGCTAGAACATCTAGAGGTTCGAATCCGGCTACAATGGTTGGCATACGGTAGACTTTCGGAAATATCTCGTAAGGCTTTAAGCCTATAATTGTGCTGACATGCCCTGGAGCTATAAATGCATCTATCTGCAAGTCACCTATGCCAAGCATTAGCTCCATCGCAGGCGGGATTAAACGATGCGAAATTAGGAAGCTAAGGTTCTTCGGCGGCCTCTTCAAAACTTCCACAGCTGTGGAAGGGGCGGTTGTCTCAAAACCTATTGCAAAGAAAACAAACTCCCTATTAGGTTCCCTTTCCGCCATTCTCACCGCATCCATAATGCTGTAGACCACCCTAACGTCGGCGCCCTTAGCCTTAGTGTCCAAAAGGGACATTCTTGAACCCGGAACCCGTATAACATCACCAAAACATGTAACTGAAACGTCTCTCAGCGCCAATTCAATAGCTTCATCAACCTCAGCCGCTGGCACAATGCAAACTGGACATCCTGGACCAGCTATAACCTCAACATTTTCGGGAAGCAGACTTCTGATGCCATAATGGGAAATCGTCCATTCATGAGTTCCGCAAACATGACAGATCTTCACTTCATATCTTTTAGGCGCAATCTCATGAATTTTTTCAATCATTTTCTTAGCGAGCTGAGGATCCCTAAACCCTTTCCCCCAAAACATGATTCATCAACATCTTAACTTACTGCTTTACGGCTTCAGACTCCAGTATTTCCCTCCAAATCATTAGGGTTTCCTCAGCCGTTTTCTCATCCAAGATCTGGATAGCATATCCGGCGTGTACAAGAACGTAATCACCAACCCTAGCGTCCACAAGTGTTATATTCACCTCTCTTGTGACGCCGCCAAAATCAACTTTAGCCAGATTCCCCTTCACTTCCAGAACCCTGGCTGGAACCGCTAAGCACATTTTAATCATCCTTAACTGCGCTTCCATCCATAAATTCCTTATGGTTTCCACTCCAGCCTATGTTAGGCTGGCTGCAAAAGCCTGCCCAAAAGATAATCCGCCATCCCCAGGCGGAACCTTCTCATGTACAAGAAAGGCTAAGCCGCTTGATTCAACTATTTTACGCATCTCCAGCGCAATTAGCTGGTTGCATGCAACCCCACCGGTGAAGCCTACAGCCTTAACATCGTTTTCAAGAGCCTTCTCTATGGAGAGCTGCGCTAGGCCCCTAGCCAAATACATGTGAACCGAGAACGCCAAATCCCGCCTAGAGAATTTATTCTTATGATCAAATACTGAAATCATTAGGTTTGTGGTGTCGAGTAAATCATCGCATATAGCTGGCTTAATCTTCAGCACATCTCGACCTCCCATTGCGGCGGATTCAAGCTTCATCGCAGGCTCACCCTCATAGGTTCTCTCATAGCATACGCCTAAAATCGCTGAGGCCGCATCCAAGATTCTCCCGCAGCTCGTTGTCCTAACTTTTAAGCCTCCCCTCCTTAGCTGGGATAGGATTAGCGACGCTTCTCTCTCCCCATGTGGGAAATGTGCGCTATTCTCAATAAGCCAATCCTCCACATCCACATGCCCATAGAGTATTCCAGCAGCCATCCTCAGCGGATACTTGGTCGCTAAATCCCCGCCGAGTAGCGGTTGCTCTTGAAGATGCCCCAGCCGCTTGAAGCTTAGAGGCTCACTTGAACCTAAGATTATTTCACCTCCCCATGCTTCACCGTCTAAGCCGTAGCCGTAGCCGTCGCAGCATACGGCAACCAATTCATCCACATCATGCTCAACCATCAAGGCTGCAACATGAGCGAAATGATGCTGAACCTGAATCATTTGCCACTCATATTCCTCCGAAAGCCTCTTCGCAAGCATTGTTGTCGTGAATTTCGGATGGAGGTCACATGCAACAGCCTCAACCCTGCTATTCGTTAGATAAATCAGCCTTTCAGAGGCTGACTCCAAAAATTCGAGGGTTTCAACGTTTTCTACATCTCCAATATGCTGGGATAGGAACGCCTTATCGCCTAACAGAACGCACGCCGTATTATTTTTCTCTCCCCCCAAGCCCAATGTGCATCGCTTAACCCTACGCTTCAGAATTATCGGCTCAGGAGCATAACCCCTTGACCTTCTTATGAAAACAGTTTTATCCCCATGGAGGCGTATAACTGAATCATCACATCGATGAGCAATCCGCCTATTGTGGAGCAAAAAGTAATCAACCAAGCCTCCTAATTTTCTAAACGCATTCTCATCATCCTTAACTATCGGCTGATTAGGGGGATTAGCGCTTGTCATCACAAAAGCTGGATCAGACACTTTATCAAAAAGCATGTAATGTAAACCAGTATAGGGGAGCATAACGCCAACATTATGTAATCCGGGAGCAACCAGATCTGAAAGATAATACGCATCATTTTTGTTCAGCAGGACTATGGGGCGAGTGTATGATGTTAGAGCCTCAGCCTCCCACTGGCTGACCTCAGCGAAGGTTTTCACCGCCTCAAGCCCCCTAGCCATAATCGCGAAGGGTTTCTGCCTCCTATGCTTAGCCCTCCTAAGCCTCTCAAGCGGCCCATCCAGAAGGGTTGAGGCTGCAACATGAAAGCCTCCGTAGCCCTTAACTGCAATGATGTAGCCTTCGGAAATCATTTTACCAGCCTCTCTTATCGGATCTTCACATCGGATTAGTTCACCATCACTAGACGCTAAGTATACTTTCGGACCGCAACTTGGACACGCAACAGTCTGTGCATGAAACCTTCTGTTAGCAGGATCCTTATACTCGGATTTGCAGAAGTCGCACATTTGGAAGTCGCGCATAGTTGTATTCTCTCTGTCATAGGGAACATCGTCGATAATAGTGTATCTTGGACCGCAGTTTACGCAGGTAATGAAGAAATAGTCGTATCTCGGATTAGAGGGATCACGCATCTCCCTGAAGCATTCATCGCATATAGCTATGTCAGGAGGTATAATTGATCCCGACAGCTCCACCGCATCGGAGCTTCTGTATATTTTGAAGCTTTCATACTCATTGGGGCCCTTAAGCGGGATGGTTACAACCTCATAGATCCTTGCGAGCGGAGGCTTCTTCCCAACTAAATCACTTAAGAACCTCTTAATGTCAGATTCCAGACCCTCAATGAGTATTTCTACACATGAGTCACCTCTGTTCCTTACGTAGCCGCTGAGATTGTTTTTGACAGCTATGCGGTAAACGAAAGGTCGGAAGCCGACGCCTTGAACTATGCCTGAAACCGTTACCTTTAATCGCATCTTTAACTTCCCACTCTTCTCTTATAGATTAAAACCGAAGAGACCCATTTTTAAAGATTTATGTGGAAAATGGAGAGGCTTCTTCCTTTAGGCGTGAACATTAATTTCCGCAACATAGTCTAATATTTTCGTCGGTTTTACACGTAGCTCCTCAAAACCCAATTTTTGGAGAGATACCCATCGCTAAACCTAGCAGCTGCATATAATGTAGCACTGGAATATCATATGTTTCCCCAAACATTCTTCTTATGCGTATTTGATTTGTGTCATACATGATGTGGCAGTATGGACATATGGTTATTAGAGCTTCCGCAGCAGTTTCCTTAATGTGATCTAGTTTCTCCCTCACTAAGGATATGGATATCTTATCATCTATGCCAGCAACAGTCGCTCCACAGCATTCTGTTTCATCCATATACTCTACGCATTTGGCTCCAGTGGCCTCAATAAGCATCCTTAAGGCTCTCGAATTCTCCGGATCCTCAAATTCGATATCTTTTCTCGGCCTTGAGAGGTGGCAGCCGCTATGCTCGGCAACTATAAGACCCTTAAGGGGATTAACAACAGTCTTCTTTATTCTATCCAAGCCCACATCATCAACTGGAAGCTGGGCTATGTGCTTAACCTCCACATCACCCTTAAAACTTAATCCAACCTTTTCTAGGCGCCTATTAACCTCCTCCCTAAGCTGAGACGATCTCCCTTCAGGGCTTTAGCAACCTTCCTCAGTGTGCTGAAGCATCCTGGACATAGAGTCATGATGTTTAGGCCTTCTCGCTCAGCTATGGCTAGGTTTTTAGCCGATAGGATTAACGCTAGCTCATGGCTAACTGGCTCTAAGGATAGACCGCAGCAGTTAAACTCAGGCATTTCCACAAGCTCAACACCAAGCTCCTGTAAAACCTTTCTTGCAGAAATCTCACAGGATGAAGCCCTGTAGGGAATCACGCAGCCTAAAAAAATTATAATATTTCATATTATTGTTCATTCAGACACCAGCTTTTTTATCCCTCAAGAACCTTCATTATCTTTAAATCCCGAAGCATCTCGGATATGCCTTCCGACTTCCCCCTCGGGAGAGAAGGAAGCTCAAGAGCTTCACGTCTCTTAGCCTTCGATTCAGGAATTTTATACACATAGCCGGTTTTAAGAACGTTCTCTAATTGCGCCTTGAAGATCTGCGGTATGCATCCCTTCTCAGCCATATTTTTTAACGCCCTTATAACGCTTGCAACCTCAATCCCTGAGGACATCGATCCGTACATGTGAAGCATGAGGCGCATAACCAGAGGAACCTGCTATTTAGAACCTTCTCCCTTAGACCTAGCTGTGCCATACGGATAATATTTCTCGGTTTATATTCACCATTAAACCTTGCAATCGGGCAGTCTGATGTACATGTTCCACATTGAAAACAACGCAATAAATTATCTCCACCAGGAACTTTAGCAACTTCATATCTGAACTTTGGATCTATTCTGGATGGAAACATTGTAGGTGTCGGCGAAGCAATAGGCTGTGTAAGCGGATTTGGAGAAGGAAAC
>CAZGXE010000080.1:0-5420 GCA_964529605.1 uncultured Candidatus Bathyarchaeia archaeon
ATCAGAGTTAAACTGACGGCGCGATTATAAATTGGTTCTCCTAAAACGAGAAGATTTGTCCAAAGTAATGAGATCTTCAAACAAAAAATAAGGAAGATTCTTTCGATTAAACGATTACTCCTTCCGCATCTCTTCAATAACTATCATCGTTAAGGTAGACCTAACCTTGTTCAGTCTACGTATTCGCCATGTGACAATATTCTTAAGCTTATCCATTGATTCAGCGCTTACTTTAGCCACTATATCATAAACTCCGTAAACACTGTATGCCTCCACAATACCTTCAACCTTGTTAAGCTCCCTTAAAACTTCACCTTCGGAGCCTATTTCAGCATTTATTAAAACGAATGCTATGGGCATATTTATTCCCTCAATAATTATATTTGCTTAAATGCTTAAAAAATCTTTTTTATTTGTGCATAAGGTGATGAAAGAAATGGCTGAGAAAATGATAACAACTAGAGAGATGCGGGCGCTCGATTTAAACGCTGAGTATTTCAGCATATCTAGGCTACAGCTGATGGAAAACGCTGGAAGAAATGTGGCGGTGGAAATAGCATCACGCTTTAAGTCTCAGGAAGCAAGAGTTGCAATCTTATGTGGTTTAGGCGGAAATGGCGGGGACGGATTTGTCACAGCTAGACATCTAGCATGCTTAGGTTTTAGGGTTGAGGTTATACTCGCTGGAAAACCATCCGCAATAGGCAATGAGGTGGCTAGGCGAAATTGGGAGGCTTTAAAAGCACTACGTAACTCGCTGACTATTCGTGAAGTTCATGATTCATCTCTTATTCCCGACGTTAAAGCTGAGGTTTTAGTCGACGCCCTACTTGGAATAGGATTGAAGAAACCTCCCCGTCCGCCCATAGCGCAGCTAATAAGAAAGATTAATGAAGCGGACGCCTTCCGAGTTGCAGTTGATGTTCCAAGTGGGATAAATTCGGATACAGGCACTGTTTTAGGTGAGGCTGTAAAGGCACACTTAACAGTTACATTTCACAAAGCCAAGCCTGGATTACTAAGAGCTAAAGAATACGTTGGCGAACTTGTTGTTAGACACATAGGGATTCCGGAAGAGATTGAAAGATTCTCTGGTCCAGGAGACGTTTTAATGGTTATGAAGCCTAGACTGCCTGAGGCTCATAAGGGTGATTTTGGCAGATTACTTGTAGTCGGTGGAAGTGAAACTTTCAGTGGGGCGCCTACATTAACGGCTTTGGCAGCCCTGAGAGCTGGTGTTGATCTAGTTTATATTGCTGCCCCAGAGGAGACGGCGTATGCAATATCTTCCATATCGCCAGATTTAATAACGCTTAAGCTGGAGGGGGATCACCTAAGTATGCGTAATATGCCAATAATAAGAAGCTATATGAGCAGGGCAACCGCCGTGGTCATAGGCCCCGGCTTAGGTTTACATAAGGAAACTCGAGAGACTGTTAGTGAAATAATAAGGGCTGCTGAAAGACGGAAGCTTCCCATCCTATTAGATGCTGACGGATTAAAGGCCTTCGCTAGCTTCGAACGCAGACTAGAGACGGCGGCTGTTCTCACACCTCATTTAGGCGAATACATACTCTTAGCCGGGGAGAAGCCGTCCGATAACTTTGAGGAAAGAGCCGAACATATAAAGAGAACAGCAGAGAGTCTAAATGCAATTATACTCTTAAAGTCACATGTGGATGTAATCTCAGATGGTTTTAGGATTAAGTTTAATTTCACAGGTAATCCAGGGATGACTGTCGGAGGAACAGGTGATGTACTTTCGGGCGTGGTTGCTGCACTGCTAGCTCAGGGTGCGGATCCATTTGAAGCAGCTGTTGCCGGAGCCTTTATTAATGGCGCAGCTGGAGACTTTGTGAAGGCTGAAAGAGGCTATCACATGGTTGCTACCGACCTAATCGACTGGATTCCAAAAGTTATGAATGATCCAATGAGCCATCTCAAGCTAAAAAGGGATTGGCCTTACTAAATGATTGCATGAAAAAGACGATGCGTATGGGTGTATGATGGCATGGAGATCGACTTTCTGCTGCCTGCCTCCCTTTTTCTGATAATTACATTAGCTATCTTATTCTGTGAAAAAATTGAGAAAAGAATGAGAATTATTCTTGAGGACAAGAAGCTAAGTATACGCGAAATAATCCTTATGATCGCATCTATGGGCGTGATGGTTGCCGTAGTTGCTTTGATGCCAAGCTACGCTATTCAGATACTATTTATTGCCGCCTACTCCTACCTATTACTAATATTTACATATGTTCTTTCAAGGAAATTGCTTCTAGCAGTTTTCCCGCCGATAGTTTTTGTAGCAATTTATTTTCTGGCGAGGGACATTTCTGTAATGAACATTTTCGCAGCACTGTTTGCAATCATGATCATCACGTACTTAAATTCTCTCTTTTCATGGAGGATAACATGGGCTTTTGCCATGCTACTAACGGTGATGGATGTGATTCAGGTTTTTTGGACTGGATATATGGGAGAGGCTGCGAGAAAAATGATGAGTTTATACTTACCGGTGGTAATTACGTTTCCAACGTATCCATCGTTTAGATTTACGGCGCTTGGTTTAGGTGATGTTTTTCTATCTGGGCTTTTATCAGCTCAGACAGCCTCCAAATACGGTCGAAAAGCTGGCTTCCTTATTGCCGCAGTAATAAGCATCATCTTCTTTGTTTTCGAGATATTTATGCTTAACACGGACATTGGAATAATAAATTTTCCGGCGACAGTGATCGTTCTTTCAGGCTGGCTTCTAGGCATGGGATTTATATTTCTCAAGAGAAAGTGTAGCACTTTATTGCGGGGAGCAACATAAGAGAACCACAATTAGTAAGCGTACATATTTTTAATGATAGCTAGATAACGGTGCTTTTCCACATTAAAAGAGACCCGCTTTGCGGAAACATTTCCAGATGAACTACAAAATTCATCGCTAGATATATATATCCAAAAAATAAAAAATGGGTTTTATCTTCGGCTTAATTTGTTCAATGATTAAACTGGCAGAATCTCCTTTTCATATATTTCATTAAGTATCTCGGCTGTCGCTAGATAGATGGCTGAGGATCCGCATAGAATCCCTTCGAGTCCACCGATTGTTCTTAGTTCTATACTTCCGGTTAAATCGCTGATTGAAAGGAGAAAGAATAGAATGGTTAGTGTTATGAAGACCACTTGTAGAGCCCTAGAAGACTTAAAGGTTCCCACCGTCAATAAGGCGGTGAATATTCCCCAAGCTAGGAGGAAAGCGCTGACAGTTAATGCGGAAGGTTCAGGAGCTAAACCGAGCGGCGGTAACATTTTCATGGCAACAAAAGACCACCAGAAGAGACCGTAAGATGTGAAAGCCACCGTGCCAAATGTGTTTTTATTTTTCGCTTCAAGGAGCCCCGCTATGATCTGTGCTAGCCCGCCATAGAAAATACCCATGGGTAGCACTATACCAAGAGCGTCGGAAGATAGTATTCCAGAGTTAACTAGATTTAGGAGAACTGTTGTTAGGCCGAAGCCCATTAAGCCTAAAGGCGCTGGATTAAAGCTCTTCTCTTTCACCATTCCTTAAACACCCGAAAGATTGGTACTCAAGAAGTCAAATTCTTTAGAAAAAATCCTAATAAACATTTCTATGAAGAATCATGTCATTCCATAATTTCGAGAATTATTGGATCTTAAAGAAGATTTATTTAAATTAAAAATTAGGATTTATTCTCCTCGATGAATACTTTTATTCTTTTCAGACCTTCTCTGATAGTTTCCTCTGAGGTAGCGTAAGAGAATCTTATATGCTCACCTTCGCCCTCATTTTTATGTCCGAAATGTATGTCTGAAAGGGTTGCTACACCAGCTTCGTAAAGCAGACGCTTCCTAAACTCCTCGGAATCCTTGGCGCCAACAAGTTTGCAAGCTTCGGTAACATTCGGCCAAACATAGAAGGCTCCTCCAGGTTTGAGGCATTTAATGCCTTCAATAGAGTTCAATCCATTAACGATTAGGTTACGTCTTCTCTTAAAGCTCTCAACCATCCTTTTTGTGTCATCTTGCGGGCCGGTTAGCGCAGTTAACGCTGCATACTGGTTTGGATGCGGCGCGCATGACTCCGTGTTCGTCATCCATCTAGCCAATCGCTCGGCTAGTCTCTCATTTGCCGCGAAACCTATTCTCCAACCTGTCATAGCGTAGGTTTTTGAAACTCCATCAACCATGATTGTTCTTTCTTGCATCCCATTTATTGAGGCTATACTGACGAATTCGCCATCGTAAACCATTCTCGAGTAAACTTCATCGGAAAAAACCCAGAGATTATCATATTGCTTAACGATGTCAGCTATTTGCTCCAGCGTCTTCCTATCTAGAATCCCGCCTGTGGGATTATGAGGCGAATTCAATATAAGCAGCCTAGTTTTTTCATTAACTATTTTCTCCAGATAATTAATGTCCATACTGAAGCCTTTACTCTCAAGCAACGGTATTGGAACTGGAACCGCCCCATAAGCCCGAATCAGCGACTCATAGATTGGAAAACCAGGGTTCGGGTAGATCACTTCATGTCCTTTACCATAATCTGTAACTGAGAGAATAGTGTATCCTATAAATGGTTTGGCACCGCACGCTACTACAACCCACTCTGGCTTAACGTCGATCCCTCTACTTTCAGAGAAGTATTCAGCAATGGCCTCTCTAAGCTCAGGTATGCCAGGAGATGGGGTATAACCTGTTTTACCCTCTTTTATGGCTTTAATTGCTCCCTCCTTTATATATTCCGGCGTATCAAAATCAGGCTGACCGATACAAAAGTTCATTATACTTTTGCCTTTTCGAATTAGTTCATTAACCTCTTTTAAGACAACAAAGGCATTTTCTGTACCAAGATTTCTGGTTCTTTCCGATATTTCTAACATCCTGCTGTTTCCTCCCAGACACTTAGCACGATTCCTAAATGTATGAAAGAAACTTATTCAAAAGTTTTTCTGTTAAATTTAAGCATTTCCTTTAGTGCTAGGTTGCATATATTAGGCGTTTAAAAAAGCATACACAATTAAATTCGCTGTTAGCTGATGTAATTGAAAAATCTACAGCATTTATTTCTTTATACTCCGGATTATTTCCATTATTTTCTCAACTATCACTTCTGGAGGAGTCATTAGATCGTTGCAGTAAACGTCTCTTAGAATAGATTTCCTTCGGTAATGGCCTATTAGAGGTTCTGTGCTTTTTCTGTAGACGTTTAGACGTTCTTGGATAACTTCGGGTTTGTCATCTTCTCTCTGATATAATTTGCCGCCGCATTTATCGCAGATCCCATCAACCTTAGGCTTTAGGGTGAGCTGATTGTATACAGCCCCACACTGCTTGCATATAAGTCTGCTAGATAACCGCTTGATGATAATCTCGTCTGGGACATTCAGGTTTGTTACTAC
>CAZGXE010000081.1:0-5387 GCA_964529605.1 uncultured Candidatus Bathyarchaeia archaeon
TCATTCCTAAGAAACATTATGAAACAATCTATGCGATACCTGATAGGGAGCTTAAAAGAATAATAGTGGTCGCCAAGAAGCTCGCTAAGATTTACAGAAAAGCCCTCAGAGTGAACGCCATCAACATTCTTCATGCTAGCGGCAAGGAAGCTCAGCAGACTGTCCCTCACTTTCATTTGCACCTTGTTCCAAGACGGAAAGATGATGGATTAAATTTATGGTATAAACCAAAACAAAGAGTAAAAGCGAAATTTGATAAAACATTAAAGAAAATAAGAGACTTCCTAAAAGAGGAATTTGAAAATTAGTTGAATAAAATTTTAGACTTATCCCGAAAGCAGCTATGATTTTCCAATCCAAGTTTTCCGCTCTTTCATATAGTATCTGAGCTGCTCCTGTAACTAAATAAGCGTAAGGTTGGAAAAATAAAGAAGATAAAAACGATTGTTATGGCCCGTTTAAATTAAATGCAATAATTATCCGTCGAATTGGATTTTTGAGGAATACTGCCTTTACTTCCTTCCTCTGGTTCTTTCCTGTTTAAATTAAGCTTTTCTCTATTGGCTTTCCAGCAGTTCTCTTGTTTACTTTTATATTGAGGAATGAAAATGAATGAGTTGAACATCTTAGTTATAGTTGCAGAACATCTTAGGAGAGATGTTCCTGGAGGTTAATATACCCTTAACATAAATAAGCTTAAAGAGAAAAAGCGTCGTCTTTGAAAGAGCATATTGTACATGTCCTCTCTGCGCTCCAGCAAGAGGTTTCCTCTTACAGGCAAGTATCCCAATGAGAATGGATGTCTGATAAATCCTTTTCAGCCTAGCGCGCGCTCACCTATATATGACTTCTTTTCCTGATAGAAGTGTGCTATGCCCTTAGGCCTCGTGGCCTCCAGCCTGCCGGTAGCCGGGGCTGGACTCCATTACGCCTTACGCCATCCTATGTATTTTTCTCACTGTATTACTTCAAATTCTGGGAATGGGCGCAATAATCATGAAAGATATGCTTATTGAAAATGCTCTTTAACTTGAAATGCGTTGAAATAAGAGTTTTCCTTCTACACACTAAAAGTATTTTGAATAGATAAGCTTCTTCCTTCTGGTTCCATTTAATAGGCCTTCCGGAGGGAGGACAGCGTCACTTCTTAACTTAAAGCCTTCGCTTCTTTAATTTAATTTAGTTTAGATTCTATGGCTTTACATTTTTATTTCTCGAAGGAAATTTATTAGTGGCAATATCAATGGTGATGAGCGTACGTATGAAAAATAAAAATTAGATGGGGTCTCTTAAGAATGAGACGCTTAGTCAGCGTTCCAAAAGGGTTTCTATCTTACGGCGTGCTTAGAATTCTAAATTATAAATTTATTTCTGGATCGGGGCATATGGGGGGAAATGGCGAGAAGAACGGGCTGGGGGTCAAGTTCTGGCTCAATCCACCCTATATTATCAAAGCTAGAAGCTGGGGAATTAATAAGGAGATTTTGGCTGAGGATCTTTACCAGTTAAATGTAAGAGTTTTCGAGTCAATAGAGCGAATCAGCCCGCGCCTCAAGAAGAAAGAGTGGAGGAAGCTGCTAGGAAAGTCCACTTAATATTCCTTAAGGCGGGTGATGAGATAGAGAATTTGAGAAAAAGTCTAGATTGAGGAGAAACAGCAACGATGAATTACGCTATAGAGACGATCAATCTGATAAAGAAGTACCCTACAGCCGCTAAGAAAACAAGAGGAGAACGTTTCCATCGTCGCAAAGACCGTGTCTACTCATTCACCAGGCTAATCAAAGCCATTCGAGGGATAAAGGGGCCTTTTATCGAGGCTCTTCGGGGGGTAAACTTAAAGGTAAAGAGTGGCGAAGTCTTCGGTATATTAGGTCCTAACGGCGCTGGGAAGACGACTTTAATCAAGATCCTTTGCACTTTGGTTCTCCACGATGAAGGAGAAGCTTACGTGAACGGCTTTGACGTTCAGAAGGAACCGAATGAAGTACTTAAAAATCTTCAAGCTGTCCTACCTGGAAGCAGAGGTTTCAATTGGAGATTAACAGGACGGCAGAACTTGGAATTCTATGCCTTATTGTACGGATTAGAGAAGAAAGAAGCAGAGGAGAGGATTAACTACCTTCTGGAGTTCATGGGATTGAAGGAAAGAGCGGATGACAAATATCAACGTTACTCAACTGGAATGCAACGTAAGCTACTGCTATGTAGAGCTTTGCTTAGGGACACCCCTATACTCCTCTTCGATGAACCGACAGTTGGTTTGGATCCTTCTTCAGCGGTGGAATTCCAAGATCTTCTACGTGATAGATTAGCTCGAGAGAACGGGAAGACTATCTTCTTCAGCACGCATAATCTCTATGAAGCTCAGAGAATCTGCGATCGGATAGCTATTCTTGATGGAGGGAAGATAACCGCCTGTGACACGCCGGATAATATTCGATACATGATGTTCGATGAGAGAATATTAAAAATCACCCTCATCGACGCAGTTTACAATATGGAGTGCCGGAAAATGATCGATCATTTAGGGAGGGTGGAAGGCATTTATGGGGTTACTCCGGAGGTTAAGCCTGATGGGAGCTTCAAGGGCATATCGATCCGTTTCGATAGAAGTATGGATATATCAAGCATCCTAGAGATCGTAATGAAGAACAGATTAAAGATAAGAGCGATCAATACTTACGAACCTACTTTAGAAGATGCGTTCATCGCAATTACGAGACAGCGCAGATAACAATTCTGAGGTTATGGAAAAATGAAGATCCCGATATGGATAAGACAGATCGTTGCCTTCACCAAGCGGGACTTCCATAGCTGGACAACCTACAAGACTGCTATGATCACCCAAATCGTCAACATATTAATAGGCGTCTTCTCTTGGGGGGTGAGAGCTTCCTATGTGCAAAGGCCTGTCAGTGAAATGTATGGCAGTGACTATATCTCCTTTCTCGTAGTGGGAATAGCTATCAGCAACCTTATCATGCCCCTTGTTCAGGGGATAGAAAGGCGGTTGGACCCATGGACCATTGAGACCGTTCTGATGACTGGAGTAAGTATACCTGTCTTCGTGATTGGCAACGTTACGTGGAGGTACATCCTATCCATCATCACTCTTGTTCCCTACATTCTAATAGGCATTCACATGTTTGGTGCCAGATTGAACATTAATCCGGCGGCTACTGTATTAGCCTTCGCGATCTCTGTTGCCTTACTAATGGGTTTAGCAATGATTTCTACGGGATTAAGAATTGTGACTAAATCAACAGATCCTATCACATGGGCTATAAATGTTCTGCAAAACCTTTTCTCAGGCGTTGCTTTTCCAGTCGTCTATCTCGATGACATATTCTTTCCTGGGGTTTCAACAATCTCTTGGTTTCTTCCTCAGACTTGGGTCTATCATCTTTGCAGGCTTTCCATGCTGACTAATCCTTCCCTTATTGATCCGATGATACAGATTCAGTTCCTAGAGGGCTCTATATTCGCCGTCATACTTTTTCCGATGGGTTACAAAATATTTCAGTGGGGCTTAACAAGAGCTAAGCGTGATGGAACTCTTGGCTGGTACTGAGCCTGGTGTCTCATCGCTATTTTTAGGCGGCAAACATGAAAAGAAGAATTATCCCTCATTCTTTCATGGGTGGGTGACAGAGCTGAAAAAGACGGGTCAGTTTTTAAGCTTCGATTTGTTCTTAGGGAGGAAGGCAGGCTCAAAAAGCCTATAGAATAGGTTTGGGGTTCATAACCCCGCTGATCCCAATAGGAGTTTATGATATGGCGACGGAAAAGAGGCTTCCCGCCTACTGTAGCTTCTGTACACCGACATCTGACAGTATAGTGGTCACAGCTATTAAAAAGGCTGAGAAAAGCGATCACATTATTGTTGGATATTATGAAGCGGAAGGAAAAGAAACAACATCTGAGATTGAGTTTATGAGAAAACCGGAAAAGACTTTGTTAACATGCTTGAGCATCCGCCTAAAGAAAAAATTGGGGAAGATGGAATCCTCCGCCCTTTCGAAATAAGAACATCAGGTTTCCGATTAGTTGCTTTAGAGCCGTAGTTTGAGAAACCTCTTAGGGTATCTCTCCTTAATGAGTCCAACTGAGTCTATAAGGATCTATATGTCTCTCATTCGATTGCCGATTTAAGCGGTTGCCATCATGTGGTCATCGGCTGTTTATCTAGCGACAATTATTTTCTTTATGAGGTTAAGTATTTCCGCCTGATCTCCAGTTTCTCTCGCTTTCTCCAACTCCTCTTTTTTAGCATATATGAGAAGCGCCTTCTTCATCAGGTTTCCGAAGAATTCTTTGCTGAGTTTCATGGCTTCTGTGGGATCCATTCTGTAGGTGAATTGATCCTCAGCGAACCACCCGTCGTATCCAATATCTATGGCTGCATACAGATAGTCTACGAAGCACCAGATGTCCCCGGTTCCGAAGACTCTATCCTCATCATTACTCTTGTATTTTGCAGTGTTTATGTGAAATCCGATTATTGGAACACCCATCTTATGAAGCGTATACACCGTGAAGGCAGGTTCCACTCCATACATTCTTTCATGCCCGAAATCTATGGTTACACCCATGACTTTTGAGCCTAGCTCCTCATTGACCTTGTAGGCTATCCAGCCTGAAAGGTGGGTTGTTGGAACAATCATGTTTCCCTCTTTTGGTTCCTTAAGTTTTGCTTCAACACCAAACTTCAACCCTAACTCCCTACAGCGCTTAGCTGCTTTAAGACATGCGTCTAGAAACCACTCAAATTTATGTCCATAATTAGATTCGAAGTTGTAGTCCCATCCGTCTTGTCCAGGCCAGAAGCTCAAGCTTGGGCTGCCAACTTCTTTAGCTATATCAGCCGCCTGCAAAAGTACTTCTAGGGCTTTCTCCCTAACCTCTCTTTTAGGATTTGTCACGCTTCCAAGCTTCCATCTTGGGTCAGTGAACATGTTGACATTCATATTTGAAGTTTGAATGTTCAGTTTATCCATAGCCTCCTTAACCATGGATATTCGATCCTCGGAGACTTTAAGGTTCTCATCTAGAAACACCACATCGTGAAATTCTACGCCTTTTACCCCGGCCTTAGCCACCCTTTTGAGCTGCGCCACAATGTCGGAATCTAAATCTGGGAAGTAACCGTCTGTAGCGAATCTATCCTTAAAGTCGCCAGCGGACCAATGTCCCACCGAAAACTTTATGTCAAAATCCTCGAGGAATTTTTCAAGCAGTTCGCCCTCAAGATATCCCTTATACTCCGATTCGAGCTTAGCTAGATTGGATTTATCAATCCTCAACTAAACCACCCAGAAGATAATTTTGTGTTTATCCCTTATATTACTATTTTCTAATTAATTTTTCTGCTGTAAAAGAACGTT
>CAZGXE010000082.1:0-5261 GCA_964529605.1 uncultured Candidatus Bathyarchaeia archaeon
ACACAAACCTACAACACTAAAATTTTGATCTACCGAATAGCTGGGGGTAGTTCACGTTTGGGCATGGTTTTCTCTTCATTTGATCACCGCCTAAATTTAGTGAAGACTTTAGATAAAGTAGGGCTCTCTAAAGAGCATTTTCTCTTCTATAAATCCTTTACATTTAAGCACATCCGTTAATTTCTTATGAGGCTTTTAAGAGTCTCCTTAAAGATATCATATGTCTTCTCATCATATAGGCAGAAGATGATCCTCCTCAGTTTCTTTGTCCCACTCTTCGCGTAGGATATTGCTGTTGGAAGCATTATTTCGGCGCATTTCCTTTTTGGCAGCCCAAAATATCCCGTTGATATTGCTGGAAAGGCTATGCTGGTTATATCGTGTCGGTCTGCAAGTTTTAGACTATTCAATGTTGCATCTCTAAGTTTTCTCTCTTCCTCGCCTTCACCATAAACCGGTCCAACCGCGTGTATTACATATTTGGCTTTAAGATTTCCACCGCTAGTTATAACTGCCCCGCCAACCGGTACAGGCCCACTTTCAGAGATTATTCGGTCGCATTCCTTCTGTATTTCCCAGCCACCTTTCCTTCTAATCGCACCTGCAACCCCGCCCCCCATCTTAAGCATGCTATTAGCGGCATTAACAATACAATCAACTTGCAGTTCGGTTATATCGCCCTTAATCAGTTCGATCGTTGTTTCATTAACCTTAAGCTGCATACTTTAAACCTCCATTTTTTAATTTTCAGAAAGATAATTATTTAAGGTTCGCGAATAATCCCCTTGAAAAGAGAGCCCTGCGGATAGATGGTCGACTATATGCATTCAAACCGTCGAAAGGAGCCCTCAATAAATTCGTGGAGGAATTTTCGAGATTACTTAATAATTCTTCTTCTACTAGCTCTTTTTTCAGTCGCCAGTTTCTCCCAGCTGACCCAAAAGCTTCCCTATGAGAAGACATTTATTCTAAAAATGAATGTAACCTACGAGAATAAGGACTCGCGGGAAATATGGAATTTAACGGAGAGCGATAGATCGCTAGGCTTATTCTTTAATAATAGCTGGCAAAGAGTTTATTTGGTAAACGTTTCCAGTCCGATTGAAAGGCTCTATCATGATCCAGATGGGAATATTATGGCTCTATTAAACTTTTCAACCACAATTATAGGTCCGGGCGAGAAGATAAGCTATAATGCCACCTATAAGCTCGTCTTTGAGCAACGTATCCTACCAGCCATATCCGAGGGGAAATCCGGGACTCTAGATGATATTCCCGAAGATCTTAAGAGGGTTTACTGTAAGCCAACCGGCCTCTGGCAATCAAATGACCTGACGCTCAAGGAAAAAGCTATGGAGATAGTTGGCAACGAGACGAGGGTTTTGGTTATAGTTAAAAAGTTTGTTGAGTGGATAACAAATAATATTCGCTACAAGCCCTCTGAGGTTCCGAGATACCCGAATGAGACGATTTCAATACGTATGGGTGACTGTGACGATCAAGCAAATCTCCTGATTACTTTCTGCAGGGCTATTGGCATACCAGCCTACCTGCAAATCGGCTGCATTTATATGCCTCACTACGACAGAAACCAGACCTATTGGGATGGGCATTTAATAATTAAACAGATTAATATTGGCTGGCATGGATGGGCCTTAGTTTATGTTCCACCATGGGGCTGGCTGCCGGCTGACCTAACCTATGTGGAGGGGAATCTAAGGAAGGAGCCGCTGAATGCAATAAGATCCTCAGCTGTCATGAAGCATTATACATTTCACTATATGAACGTTACAGAAACAGATTACATTAGTGAATCGAGGGCGGCAAGAAAGTTTCTGGAGGCGCATGAATTTTACGTTTATGAGAAGGATTATATGATGGAGCTCACGGTGGAGGAATCCACAGTGAATCCAATTCCCATCATAATTATTTATCTAACCATGTTGCTGAGCGTTTTAGTTATTCACCACCTTGCTTTCCAACACTTTATGCCTTGGATGAATGCGAATAATTTATATGTCAAGGCTTCCTTGAAGAATTATCTCTTGAGAGGCGCGAATGTAAATGGCGAAGTTTAAGATAATAGTTTCCGATCCGACGGGGAAGTCGAAGTCTGTTGAGATTGAAGGCGGCAGAGCCGCGCCGTTAATAGGTAGAAGAATAGGGGACGTAATTGACGGTTCAATAGTCGGTATGCCTAAAATAAAGCTTCTAATAACTGGCGGAAGTGATAAGGATGGTTTCCCAATGAGGCCTGACGTTCATGGAGGCATAAAGACTAAAGTCTTGTTAAGCGGCGGTGTTGGCTTTAAGCCGAAAAATAAAGGTGAAAGAAGGAAGAAAACAGTTAGGGGAAACATCATAACCGAAGACATAGTGCAATTAAACATGAAGGTCATCGAGGAGTCCGAGAAAAGAGCGGAGAAGGAAATCGAGGAGTCTGCTGCATCCTCATGAGGAAGAGCGACAACAGCCGAAAACTCGAAAGGGCTGCTTATGCTTTAAACCATCTAAAAATTAAGTATTCTACCCTATCTTTTTCCAAGTCTGGAACAGCTATAATGAACCTTTTTCTAACAGTTGTTGCAAGTCTTCCAGCCTTAACTATTTCCGTGGCTGTTATCTCATCCTTTCTGCTCTTAACGGAGACCATGTAAGGAGCATGCTCTAAGCCCGGTCCTTTCCTGTAAACAGCGAATTCGCATCCAAACTTTACGCCAGGAGTCACTACGAGACCTTGCTCCCGTAAGTCCTTGTATACAGTATACTTCAAGTCGAAGTCATCGTATACTTTTCTCGCTCTGCCTCTTAAGGTTTTAAAGCTGACCTTTCTCTTTCCTCTTCTCTCAAAGACGGCGATTACACCCTTTTCCAGCAGATATAATCCTTCTATTAAGTCAAGTATTAAGGGAACATTAAACTCTGGATCTTTAGGTTTAGGTATTCCTAAGGGTTTCCCGTAGAAACCCATCTTATAGAGTTTCGAGCCTTCCTCAGGGTTCCAGACTATCAGGAAATTGTCCACGAATTCGGCTTCAATCCTCTTCTTCATTTACCCCTTTATTGCCTCCTATAGTGCGAGAGCAAGAATTCTCGCTGCGTCTGCTGCATCCTCAATTTTGTCAGCTGTGTCCTCAAGTAATTGAATTGCATCCCTCACTAAGAGTGTTCTGGATACATCCATTTTTCTCTCCAAAACCGATATTTCCAGTTTCCTATAGAAATTGTCGACAGCCCTTTCAGCCACCTCAACTTCCCTCGCTCTTTTAGATGTCTGTGATGAGCCATAGTTTAGTGCAAACACAGCTTCCCTAAGTTTCATCATAGTATTGAAGACGGCCTCGGATAGAGTCACTATGCTCTTTTTAATATCTGCTGGGATCTTCCATTTGCGTTCAGTCATCGCCAGTATTCGAAAGGACACGCCCTTATATAGCTCCGCGATTTCACTTGTTACGTAAGTGAACCTCAAGAAATCCTCGCGGTTAAGCAATATGGCCCCTATTTCAATCAATTCCTGCGTGACTATTCTCTTCGAGTCGGCAACTTCATCACCGAGTTTCTGTACTTCATCGTATAGATTTGTAACTGAGTTTACATCATCATTTGCGAAGGCGTCAATTATTTGCGTTGTTTTCCGGGCGATTTCCATAACCTTCCTCAAATGATCTTGGCAAAGGTTTAAGGCTCTTCTCTTAGCACGCGACTCACCCTCAATCGGGAATACCAATATGAATCCCCAGCCTCACTACTTAGAACAATATCTCCACAAAAATAAAGGTTGAGAAAGTTTAAAAATCTACCCTCCATTCCAATTTAGCCTAGGCTACTTTTCAAGAGGGGAACCTAAATCTTTAAAGTCGGCCTTGAAGCGGAAGTAATCGTGTAAACTCTGTGGAAGCGTTTCTATTTCAGATCTAACCTGTCTCCATGTGTCTCTGTCACGTATGGTCACCGTTTCATCCTTAAGAGTCTGATAGTCTATAGTGACGCATAAGGGAACACCGACCTCATCAAAGCGGGCATAGCGTCTGCCAATATAACCGGATTCGTCGTACTCAACCATGAATCCCTCATCTATGAGAAACCTATAAACCTTCTTAGCTTTCTCTGGAAGCCCATCTTTTCTCACTAGAGGTAGAACAGCTACTTGAATCGGAGCAATATCCCTCGGCAACTTGAGAACAACCCTGCCGTCCTTAATGGCGTACGCGTATTCTAAGGCAGCATATGCTAAACGATCTGATCCGAAGCTTGGTTCAATAACATGCGGAATGAAATGTCTACCCCTCTCCCTAACCTCCATGCGAGCGACCTCAACATGCTCAGGTGTAATCTTAAATCCATCAACTTCATAAAAGCCGCTGTTCTCCAGGGCTTCCGCTAAAACTTTCGGATCAGCCTTCTGCAGAGCCTTCATAACCTCTGGGACTTTTTCGCCGAATGTTCGGTTTATATTGGCGATTAAGGGTTTAATCTTCACCTCAACCCTTACAGTTTCTTCCTCACTTGGCTTGAAGATTTTCATGTCTATTCCACTCTCCACCATATGTCCCTTCAAGTCATAGTCTGTTCTATAGTTGAAGCCTGAAACTTCAATCCAGCCCCAACGGTCAAGATAAATCTCCTGATCAAAACCTTGAGCCGAATAGTGTGCTCTCTCCCAAGGATGCTTCTCTATAAACCGCTGCTTATCCTCCGGTATACCCAGACTTGCGACGAAGCGTTTAGCCAAGGCCATGAAGTAGGCTTGCCACTCAACTTTAATATAGCCTTCAGCCACAATTTCTCTGATAGAAAGCTCAACGGGAGATTCGTTTCCCTTCAGTCTATCCCTAGCTAAAACGAGTCTCAGCCTTTCATCGGCAACCTCGTCTAGAAATGGGCATTGAGGCTTTTCTGGATCAAAGAAAAATTCAAGATCAATGATTGTGAACTCCCTAAGCCTTATTGGCCCTTGTCTAGGCGATATTTCATTTCTTAATGCATGACCTATTTGAGCGAAGCCTATTGGCAACCGCTCTCTAATCTGCTCATAGAGCCGCTTAAATTCAACGAAAATTCCCTGAGCGGCCTCCGGACGGCCATACCCCACACTATCAGAGTATGGTCCAATAGTTGTCTGAAACATTGTTAAGAAGTATTTCGGCTCAGAGAACTCTCCACCGCACTCCGGACATTTAATGCTTAATCCCTTAATCTTATCTCTAATCTCTTGGAGGTTCATCCTATCCGTTTCCTGCGAGCCTATATTTGCAATT
>CAZGXE010000083.1:0-5180 GCA_964529605.1 uncultured Candidatus Bathyarchaeia archaeon
CATAGTTATGCCGATGACAGATTCACCCCCGATTCCGAAAATCCGCCAAATAGCTCACTTTTATACCATAGATCTACCAAAAATTATCATTGGGGTTTGCGAGGTGGGAAAGAAGGCGGCGGCAGCTACAATAGTATTCCTCTTAATCGCTGCTTTAGGAGTATGGTATTACATTAACCACGGTATGGAACCATTAATTGAGGGGCTAAAACCGCGAATAAGGAGAATATCCCTCTCATGGGGAAGAATTACAAGCAGCACCACAGAGATAGTAGCCCAGATTTACGTGTATAACCCCAACCCCCTCCCAATCCCCCTAAAGAGAGTGACATTCGACCTTTACATCAACGATTCAAAAGTGATTTCCCGCTCAAGCGAGAAATACATAGACCTGTCAAGCAGACAAGAGGTGGCAATAAAGCTTGTGGGGATTCTAAATAACAGTTTTATCCCGGAGTTTTTCACCTCACACCTCAAGAATGGAGAATGCACAACTATCAGGCTTAACAGCAAAGCAATATTCGACTTAAAGCTATGGGAGTTCATCTATCCATTCGAGCATACGATAAACGTTACAACAAACATTCTCGCCGGAATGAACACCAACCAATCCAAAACCTTCCACATAGGCCCCTCCATAGAATTAACACTTAAATCCCTAACCTCTTCATGGGGAAAAATAACACAGGAGGAAACGGAGATAAATCATGTAGCCATAATCTACAACCCGAACCCGCAGCCAATCTCCATTAAAAAAATGGAATACGAAATCTACCTAAATGATGTTAAAGTAGGCGGGGGAACGCTTAAATCAATAATTCTAGAGGCAGAGAGCAATACAATTATTCCCTTCACGACGGGGCTGAATAACACTCTGCTAAATGAATGGTGGATCACTCACATCAAAAACGGTGAAAACACAAAGATCGCCATGGAGATCTACCTCACAATCAACACAACTGAAGGCGAATATAAGCTTAGAATCTACGAAGCTGAACAGAACATCGCCACCAACATACTAAGCTCATTAGAAGGATAAAATCGAAAGCAAGTGCCGCATAAAAAATAAAACATAAATATGGTATTCTAAAGTAGCCTTTTATGGTGAACTGAATTGGCCGCTAGAATTAGCCGTATGATCTTCCCCAGACTAACAGTTTTAGTCACCACATGCAGTAAGGATGGAAAGCCGAACGTTGCAGCCTTCTCCTTCCTCATGCCAGTTAGCTTCGACCCAAAGTACGTAGCGCTTTCAGTAGCCCCAAAAAGATACACATTCAAAAACCTAGAGGAAACCGGCGAATTTGTTGTAAACGTGCCGTCCGAAGATATGCTAAAGGAAATATGGATCTGCGGAACAGAATCCGGAAAAAGCGTTGACAAAATTAAGCTTGCCAAGCTCGAGACCGCTGAAAGCAAAAAGATCCGCCCACCCAGAATAAAGAGATGCCCAATTCAACTCGAGTGTAAGGTGGAATCCATGGAAGAGTTTGGAGACCACTATCTCGTAGTCGGAAGGGTCCTAGAGGAGCATATAGAAAAACTCAGCTTCAACCCAATCCTACATTATTCAGGCAGGGAGTTCTACAGGGTTGGCGAGAAAGTAGAAGCTAGTTAAACCTCCAGTGGCCTAATTAACTCTTCCTAAACGAGCTCAGAAAACAATTTCTCTTATGGAGAACGCTTCGTGATGATGTGAAACAAAAATACTACCATATGATAAAGGAATACGAAAAACTGGGTATTCTTGAGCAGATTTTCATATCAGGTTAATATTGGGCCGCATCTGATTTAAATAGGAAACAAATCTCTCTAAAGGCTTTCACAAAATTGGCGGCTTTTCATCGAGAAAGCTGCTCAGAGTAATATTTTTCTTCTCTACAGTATTCTTTCGCTGAAGAATCTTAGAAATTCTTCTTCATTAACATTTGCCGCCGCTTTACAGTTCGGCTTCTCCCCATCTAATCTGACCAAGTATCCTCTTGTATATCTGCCTTCAAGCTCAACCTTTAGGTTCATCGGCTCCCAGTCTATGAGATCCGGTTTTATGGATGCAGCCACGGCTAATGGATCATGAAGTATGGGGTTATATCCGGAGACTTTCATCCACTCATCTAGATAGCGGGCTAGCACCCTATGATATTGGCTAACGCCTCTCCTCAGCTCATCCACCATCTCATCGCTCATAACGCATCGGAGTGTAACATCCAAGCCTACAATCAGCTTCTCAGCAGGCGACTCAAGAACTATGTGTGCGGCCTCAGGGTCGCAGCGGACATTATACTCAGCTGTTTTCATGGACCATGCTCCGCCCATAACCACTATTTTAAGTTTAGACGCTAAATCAGGTCTCTTCAGAAGCAGTAAAGCCATATTTGACATGGGGCCTAAAGTCACTATTGTTGAGACGCCGTCTTCAATTAGCCGCTCCATTAAGCTGATAGCATGATCCCT
The DNA here is from genome assembly GCA_964529605.1 of uncultured Candidatus Bathyarchaeia archaeon. Taxonomy (GTDB): domain Archaea; phylum Thermoproteota; class Bathyarchaeia; order Bathyarchaeales; family DTEX01; genus DTEX01. The sequence goes on from CAZGXE010000083.1 coordinate 2,455, forward strand.
AACAATATTGTCTCCGACATAACCGCTTTCAAGAGCCTTAAAATATACGGGTTCTCTACTGGGTTTTTTATCTAGTATGGGAGCTGAGCAGCCGAGCGCAACGGGCACATCATTCCTTTCCATCGATGAGAGCAGACGGCTCGCCAGTAGCCCGCGTTTACGCACGTCGCCATAAACTGTTGTGACGGCTTCAACCTCAAGCTCATCTGATCGAAGGGCCAAAGCAAGCGCAAAGGCATCATCAATATCATCACCAATATCGGTATCAATAATCACCCTCAATTAGCCATCCCAACCTTTAATTTGCAATAATTCATTTCATTAATATTTTAGGTATTTAAGGCTATAAAACATATACGGTATCACCATAAAACGCGCATAACCAACGATGAGAGCTGAAAAGAAAAGCAGCCTGATGTAAGGAGCTTAAAGTAAGAGCGTACGAGTCAATAATTGTATACGGGGAATGCCAGCTGATGAAGTCTCCATGGCATAATAATCAGCATTAAATTCTATCACCTCTAGACTAGTCATCTGACATTGCTGCGCAACTAATATATTTTTAATATATTTTATTTTTTACAAACTTTAGAGTTCAAGGTGGCGGAAAATGGCTGTCTCAAGCAAATTAATTTCCAAGTATAAGCAGTTAATGGAGAAGTATAAAAACATAGTGATTTTTCAAAGTGCAGTAAGCATTTTGCATTGGGATATGGAGACAAAAATGCCTCCTAAGGGCATTAGGTTGCGAAGTCAGCAGATGGCATTGCTAAGTCAGATTGGACATAAGATGATGACGGATCCAGAAATCGGAAAACTTATTGATGAAATAATGAGCCATTCAGAGTATGAAAGCTTGAACCAAGTACAGAAAAGAAACGTTCACCTTATCAAGAAGGAGTATGACGAGCAAACGGCTCTTCCGGAAAAGCTTGTTGTTGAAACCGCTAGGCAAAGAATAATAACAATTGATGTATGGAAAAAGGCGAAAGCAGCAAAAGACTTCTCAATGTTTAAGCCTGAGCTTAAAAAGCTTTTTAAGCTTAGGAAGGAAGCGGCGGAAATACTCATGGAAGTCAAGAATACTCCTACGCCATACGATGCTCTAATTGACATGTTTGAGCCGAAAATAACATCTGGAATGATAACGAGAATTTTTGATAGATTAAAAGATGGGTTAACTTCTCTCATAGAAAAATGCCTATCCTCACCTATGAAGCCTGACGCTTCCTTTTTGAAACGCAGAATCCCAATAGATACCCAGAGGAAAATATCTGTTGAACTTGCCAGATTCATTGGATATGATGTCGAATCGAAGGAAGCCGGAGGAAGAATAGATGAAACTGAACATCCTTTCACAACCGGATACTACCACGATGTGAGAATAACAACCCACTATTATGAGGATAATTGGGCTTCCTCAGTTTTTTCGGTGCTACATGAAGGCGGACATGCCCTTTACGAACAGAATCTGCCGGCTGAATGGATTTACCAGCCAATCGGAACCGCATGTTCCTTCGGATTCCACGAATCCCAATCAAGATTTGTAGAAAACATAATTGGAAGATCCCCTGAGTTCTGGACGTACTTCCTACCTAAACTTAATACGGTGACCGGAAATGCTTTCGCAGATGTTGACTTGGATACGTTTGTCCGCGGAATAAACGAGGTTAAACCGTCTAAGATTCGTGTAGAAGCCGACGAGGTTACCTACTGCCTTCACATAATCATACGATTCGAGATTGAACGTGACTTATTCGCAGGTAAGCTGGTAGTTGAAGAGCTTCCCCAAGTCTGGAATGAGAAATACAAGAAATATTTAGACGTAGAAATAAAGAATGACTCTGAAGGCGTCATGCAAGACACACATTGGGCATCCGGCCTATTCGGGTACTTCCCAAGCTACGCGCTTGGCAATATTTACAGCGGCCAATTACTCGAAAAAATGCAGATGGACATTCCAGACTGGAGAAAACAACTCGCTGAAGGAAGCTTCAACGGAATTAAACAGTGGCTAGCCAAAAACGTTCATTCCTATGGAAACCTATACGACCCTGCAGACCTAATAAAGATAATAACTGGCAAAGAAATCAATGTTCAACACTATCTTAGCTATCTAAACTGGAAATTCTCAAAACTTTATGGCTTTTAAACCTCATCAATTCTCTTTTTTGTGGATCAAATAATTAAATTCTTCGTCCAAGCGATGTCGCTACTCTATTCTATTTCTATCTTTTGAAAAGATTTCACAAAATGCCCATATGAAAATTTCACTAAAGAGGAAAAGAGTGCATATAGATCCCTTGGATACGTACACGTTTGTCAGGGAATTTCCATCGGAAACATATGGCGGGAACAATTCTCAAAAATAATCAAAGAATTCAACCCTATGAAAATCCAATTCTCGAACCCTTGATCCGCGGGGTCCAGTAGCTTTAGCCGAAAAGTTCAGTCTACCCCATGATGAGTTCTACGCCGACGCATGTCATCTATGCTACGCCGCCTGCCTCATGCTACGAGACAGATATCCGGAGATTCTCGCCCCCAACCAAATGTATGGAGAATTTGAACAAAAATCGTTTAATGCTGATAAATCTCTCGATTAAGTATCGCTTAAGCTTCATATCTACGGAGAGCCACGTCCCTTCCGGCTCACCATCTTTACGAGATCCGACTCTTTTTTATTATTAAGCTAAGTAAAAGTGAAAATGAGTTAATTTTAATAT
>CAZGXE010000084.1:0-5090 GCA_964529605.1 uncultured Candidatus Bathyarchaeia archaeon
ATCCAGACATTACAACCCCTACAGCGATAATTACATTTTCTCGTCAGAAACCATTGAGCGTGATAGGTTCCAGGAGGTTTAAAGGCCCGTTTAGCAAGATCCAAAACCTTTGAGGTCGTTAACATTTTTTTACAGTTCCCCCAAATATTTTGTCCCTCCAAGCTTTATCGTACCGGCTCCCAAGATTTTGATATTGTTCTGTGAAATAAAAGTAACGATATATAGTTGCTTATCCATAATTTAAGCACATTCAGAAAACCCATCCGCCTAAATCTTCTCATAGACTCGTAAACGGTTAGATTGTTGATAAAAATAAACCTACCAACTTTAGAAATGCGAAAAGCTAGGTCATGATCTTCAAGGCATGGAAGCTTCTCATCGAAACCTCCAATTCTAAGAAAAGCCTTACGTCTAACCGCCAAAAATTCTCCTCTAGAATGAGGTTTAAAATGCGTGAGTAAGCGTAGTAGAAGATTGTAGATGTGGAAAAACGCATGCTCAAGGATTTTTGGCTTCTTTGGCATAATGTTGCATGTTGCACCTACAACATTTTTCTCCATGAAGGCTGATGCAACCTTCTCAATAAACTCCGGCGGCGGCTCAACATCAGCGTCCATAAAAATCACTATTTCACCACTCGCTCTATAAGCACCATAGTTTCTAGCCCTACCTATTCCACGCTTATTAAGCACATAAACCTTATCCGTGAAAGCCTTGGCAGCCTTCACGGTTTCATCAGCACTACCTCCATCAACAACTATTATCTCCAAATCGGGATCCGCTTTGATGAGTTTTGAAAGTAGTTCACTAATATACTTTCCTTCCTGAAAAGTTGGAATCACAATTGAGATTCTCAAGCTATGATTCCCGGGCATAATCTATCATCATTAAACTCACTGGTAACAAAATTTAAGTTTTGATGAAATCCAAATTTTCTCTTTAAATATGACTCTAATTTTTCATGAAATAGTTGTTAGCCGCTAGGTTAAGGTTGAATGTAACCTATGCGATATTAACTGCTATCTAAATCAAAAAATTATTATATTATCAGACTTTTTTGGTAAACGTAAATTTATTCAGTTTATTCCAAAAATTGTTTGGTAAACCACTAGCCTTGAATTCCATGCTAAAATATCCAGTTTTGGCCAGGTTTCCTCTGCAGTATCACTCGTTTTTCATAGTTTCTTCTAACCCTTATTCTAGGAGACTTCTTATTTTTTGGTAATGGCTCAATCTTCGGGGTTTGTGAACGAACCTTCCCTGCTTTTGAGAGACTACCATGCGTTGGCATATGTTTTCACCATCATACTGCATATTCCTATTCTTTTCCTCTTATTTATGCTTTTACTTGGAGTCTTTCCATCCCTAGCGCAGAGGGCAATATGGCCCTTAACATCATCACTAGTATTTATTATTTGGAAAAACATACCGGCTTTTGCCAGCATACTTGAGAATCTTTCCTTTGAAAAGAATTTTTTGAGTCCAGTAGCGGCGATTTCGGAGTTATCATCCGTCACTCTCATCATTTCACGGAGGGTTAGAAGCGGGTTAGGCATGTTTTGAAGTAATGTTATGGCGAAGACCTTATCAAAAACTTTATCCCTGAAGGGTAGAAAGTCAGCATCAGCCCTGACTAGAAAAATGCTGTCTGACCGGATTTTCTTAATGAGATTCGCGGCCGCTTTCAGAGCCATTGAGGAGACGTCAACCCCCACAATGAAGTTGGCTAACTCATTTATGTGGCTGAAGAGGATGCCTGTTCCGCAGCCTAGATCCAAAACGACATCAGTTTTCTTTACATTTAGAAACCTCAAGATCTCCTTAATCTTTAAGTTCTGCTCACTTCCATATAGCCTATCATAAATCCTCGCGATTCTATCGTAATGCTTAATTACCCCGTGTTTTACTCTCCAATACCTACTTATCATTTCAAAAATATTTTTATTTATGCCTTCCTAAAAAATGTTGGCGAAATAATTGTCGGCTAAAAGGATTCCGCTTGTATGTAAGAATCCGGATGTTGAGGAGGCTATAAATAGGCTTAATGAGGCGTTTAATGAGCGGAAAACCGTAATACTTGTTGGAAATTGTTGGGTTAAATACCGAGGTAGAGCCAGCTCAAATCTTGAACCCGGAGAAAGAATTGTAATAATTAAGGAGGATGGATCTGTTTTAGTTCACAGACCTAAAGGCTATGAACCGGTAAACTGGCAGCCGCCTGGCTGCATCCTTCAAGCCTATAAGGATGAAGAATTCCTTGTTGTTAAGGCGATCAAGAGGAAGCCGCGCGAAACTGTAATATTGTTCTTCGATAAAATCCATCTTCTCTTAGCATTCAAATTAATTGATGAAGGCAGGTTCTCACTTTATGCGAGTGAAGAAGATATGCAGAAGGCTATATTGTTAAATCCGTCACTTATTGAAGATGGATTTAAGCCCATCAATTATGAGAAAAAGGTTGAACCCGGCTTCATAGATGTTTATGGAATAGACAAAAACGGACGTATGGTTGTGATAGAAATAAAACGGAGAACCGCTGGGAAAGATGCTGTTCTCCAATTAGCAAAATATATTGAGGCCCTTAAATCATCGATAAGCCGCGAAATAAGGGGCATACTGGTTGCGCCCCAAATAACGAAAGAGGCGCAAAAACTTCTAATAAGTTTAAAACTAAACTTTAAGAGGATTGATCCAAAGAAGTGTTCTCAACTACTTCAAAAATCGGAAGATAAAAGAATCATGGATTTTCTCTGAAAACCTCTCTTGGCGAAAATCTAAGCGTAAAAGAATGATCTCCCAATTAATCTTCAGAAGTCAATAGGTTTACTATTTTTGACGCAATCGATACTATCCTGTCAGATTCCCTCATAATTAATTCGTCTTCAAACGTTTGCTCCATATTTTCTAACCGATTTATTGATTTCTCAATCTCCACTAGAAATCTGAGGATCGGATTTCCTATTAGAAGTTTTCCTTCCAGCATCTCATTAACTATATAATCGATAAAGGTAGGTTCCCCTAGGCTATAATATACCGCTGCTTGGGCTTTCCTAATGGCATCAAAAATTAGATCAGCCGCCCTCCTATTTCTTTTAGCTATTTTAATTTCGTCAATTGCTTCCCTGAGATAGCGTAATGCCCAACCTTTCCGATTCTCATCCACTAACATTTCTCTTCACATAAAAATATGAAAACCTCAATTTATCTTGACTTCTATTTCCTACTTTACCTGTTGGCTTGTTGAATTTGTGGATTGATATATTGAGATGAGACGCGTTATATAACCTGCAATACTATTTCTGAGCCTAGTCGAAGGAATAGATGCTATGCTGGAGAGCACCTTTTTGTTTTCCTCGAAATTTGTTGTAAATTTGTCCGGGAATCTCCTAACTAATTCGCGGGCTATTCTTTTCACTTTCTCCGGACGCACATTTCCCAAGCGCATCAGCCTTTCCTTGTTTATCACACTACACTATATACTCATATATGAACATTATCGATTTTCTGTAAGTTTTTATCAAGGTTATATATAAGGGTTAATGCGTAGAGAAAGTGGAAAGCAGAAAGGCTTTTTTAACTGAAGAACAAAATAGATAACCGTGTTTAGAAGTAAAAATTGAAAGAGGGAAAGGCTTATGGGCGAATTAGCAATTGCAGCCATGCATAGGCTCTGTAAAAAGGCTGGAGCTGAAAGAGTCAGTGAGTCAGCTGCGATAGAGATGGCTAAAGTGCTCGAGGAGATAGGTTTAAAAATTGGTAGAGAAGCAGTAGACTTCGCAATGCATGCTGGCAGAAAAACTGTAAAAGCTGAAGATATAGAGATAGCCGCAAAGAAGGTTCTGAGTAGATAAACAAGATTAACACAGCGCAAGGAACCGAATGTAATCCTCCCCCTTATTTTTCATAATTTTAAGACGACTTTTATCATTTAAACTGGATGATTATCTACCGAACATCTCCTATACTGCTAGTCGTGAGGACGATAAAATCACTGAATAAAGATTTTAAACCTACCCCCTTTATTTTAAGTCTTGATTCTGGACAGAACGCTTCATATAGGCCTCGCAATAAAGATGTTATCCCTATTAGATATTATGCGAACCTTTAATCTAGCTCCAACTGAAAGATTTTCAGCGTTCACAAGCGTTATGATTCTCTCATGCTTCTCCGTGACTGCTAAAGCTTCACCTTTAAGCCATCCTGGACCAACAACCCTAACACGAACGGTTTCAAAACGTTTGTAGGGAATAGGAAGCTTAAGGCGCTTATGCGTTCCGAAATCATCTGGACTTAGGATGAGCTTAACATTAAATTCAGTTTCCCAACGTCTGAGCTGATTATAAAATTTTCCCCACGATATCGGCTTAACGCCCTTAACTTTCCGTCCATATTTATGAATAAGATATTTTTGAATTCCTAAACCTGGATAATTTTTGCCAGCACCCAATTCTTTAGCGAACTTAATTATTTTCGGAATCTCCGAATCATTTAGACCTGGAATCCAGACTGGAGCAATTAGCAGATCGATCTTAGTATTTGAAATTATGTAATGCATTAAATCGATGACTCTGGTTGGATCGTACCATCTGGTTCCAGAAAGAATTCTAGCTAAATCTTGATCTAATGCATCAATTGAAAGATTAATTCTCGTTAAGCCTGCGTCAGAGAGCTCGTCGAGTAGATTCTCCGTCAATATTGAACCGTGAGTCTGCATTGAAACAACTTCAACGCCTTTCATCTGACTTAAGCTTGAGACTAAATCGGCTATTCTAGGATAAGTTATCGGATCCCCAACAGTGTCTATGTGAGCTTCTATGCCATGCTCACCCTTAAAGAGGACAATTTCCCTAAACCACTCAATAAGATAATCGAGGGGAACCATATACTCGGTTCGTCTATACCTAGATCTAGGACCAGCATCAGTGGAACAGAAGATGCATGATAAAGGACAGGTGGTGGCGGGACGAACTTGGATAACGTTCGTCCCCCGGTCGATTAGACCGAATGCAATACAGCCCAAAAGCGGAATAGGATCCGAAACTTCAAAAAATTCTCTAACCATAAATCATCCAGACATAAAAATCAAAAAA
>CAZGXE010000085.1:0-5037 GCA_964529605.1 uncultured Candidatus Bathyarchaeia archaeon
GCCTCAGCAGCATGCTCAGACGTCGGAGTTGGACCGAAAAAGGTTGATGAGGTAGTAATTGTGTTTAAAGCGTTTGTTACGAGAGTTGGAGCTGGACCGCTTCCAGGAGAGATTTCATGGGAGGAGGCGGAGAGAAGAGGCTGGGCTGAAGTGGCCTCTGTAACGGGGAGAAGACGGCGAGCCGCACCGTTTAACTTTGATTTAGCTAAAAGAGCCGTTATGCTGAACAGCGCCACGCAGGCTGCGATAACAAAAATTGACATCATGTTTCCAGATTGCAAGGGTGTAACATCCTTCAGCGACCTCCCAAATGAGGCGAAGAAATTCATTAAGAAAGTAGAGGATGAAATAAAGATACCAGTAACATTGGTGGGTACAGGTCCAGAAGTATGGGATCTTATAGACAGAAGGTTTGAGTAAACCCTTCATCCCAATCACATAAACATATTTACACTATTTTTGACTAGATAATAGAAATTAACCTGAAAAACGTCAAAAAGTTTTTAAATCACTCTTATATAGCATTTATAGCCTTGCTCGCATGATTAAAACATATTTTAATTGTAAGGGAAGTGATATTACGTTCAATCTGGTGACAATTGAAGATACAATTCGCATACCGCCCGAAAAGTTCAATGAACCGCTTGAAAAAGTCGCTTTGGAACAGTTAAGAATGAAGTATGTGGGCGTTATTGATGAGGAGCTAGGATATCTAATAGCTGTTACAAACGTTAAGGTTTCACCGGTTGGAAAAATAATTCCAGGAGACGCTGCAACCCACCACAAAGTAACATTTTCTCTCCTAACATTTCTGCCTAAGGTTCAGGAGATTATTGAGGGTGAGGTTGTTGAGATCGCAGATTTCGGCGTTTTCGTAAGAATAGGTCCGGTTGACGCTTTACTCCACATCTCCCAGCTAATGGACGACTTCATAACTTATGATGAGAAGCAAGGAGTTTTAATGAGTAAGGAGATGAAACGCAGGATATCTGTCGGCGACCGAATGCGCGTCAGAATAACTGCGGTCTCACTGGGCAAGGGCGCTGGCTTTGGTAAGATAGGCGTAACCACACGACAGCCATTTCTGGGAAAACTTGAGTGGATAGAAGAGGAATTAAAGAAGCTTAAATCTGAGACTGAAAGTGAAAATAAGAAAACTTAGATGAGGGTGCTTAGGTATGGTTGAGAAGGCATGTAGAAAATGTCATTACATAACTGAGGAGAATGTTTGTCCAAACTGTAAGTCGACAGACTTAAGTGAGGACTTTAGCGGTTTAATAATAATATTTGACCCGGAAAACTCGGTTATAGCTAAAACAATAAAGGCTGAAAGGAAAGGACGCTACGCCATAAAGGTGAGGTGAAGAGAAACGTATATTCTTCCGCCGGAGCTTAGAGAGGAGCTGAAAGCTCCACTGGGTTTACTTATTAGCGGTTCAGTGGAGGATGCGATGAAGAAGCTGAAGAAAATAATAAGATCAACTAAACCAAGGAAAATTATCTCGATAGGTGATGTTGTTTCTAAAAATATGCTTGAAAGAAAGATTCCGTTAAATGTTTTCATTGTGGATAATAGAACCATGCGTAAACAGGTGGAGCCAGTACTTTTTAAGGCGGATGAAACTTTAAGGCTTGTTAATCCGGCTGGCACAATCAAAGAGAATTCTTGGCGGATAATTGGTGAAGCAATTAACTCTGATGGATTAGTGAGGGTTCTAGTTGATGGGGAAGAAGATCTCCTTACAATTGTTACTGTTCTTTTGGCTCCAGAGGGATCCCTAGTGATTTACGGTCAGCCTGGTGAAGGCGTTGTCGTAATTAATGTTAATGGGGAAACTAAGAGAAAAATGCGAGACATTATAAGTAAAATGCAATATAAATCAGAAAACTAAAGTATAAGATTACATTCAAAGTATGAAGTTTAAGGTGGTCTTACCATGAAAGTTAAAATAGTAAATAATAAGCGAAATGGATTGCTTAAGAGAAATGAAGTGATCTTCACGCTATCACACGAGGGGGCGCCAACTCCATCACGCATAGAAGTCAGGGAGGAGCTAGCACGCTTTCTCAAAACCGACGTTGAAAACGTGTATGTGAAAAAGATGAAAACAATGACGGGGACGATGATGTCAGTGGGTGAGGCGCATATCTACGACTCCCCGGAACAAGCTAGGCGAATAGAACCAAAGTATATATTATTAAGAAACTCACCGCAAGAAAATAGGGAGGAGGGATAAAGGAAGAAAATGGCGAAGAAAAAAATCATTTCTTCATACTACAAAATTGAGAACGGAAAACTCAAAAGGCTACTCCCAACATGCGAAAGATGTGGACGGGGGTACTTTATGGCGGATCATGGAGACCGCTACACATGCGGACACTGCGGCTTCACAAGATACAAGATGGCTAAAAAAACTCAATGAGGAGTCTTCTAAGAAGCCTACTCCTCGGGTTGAGACGGTTTTAACAAGAGAAACAATTGTATACATGCTGCAACAAACAAGAGCGCTACCACGATAGCTATGACTGTTGTAGCCGCTGAGGACTCTGAATAACCACTTACTTCTGGAAGAAAGACGAGAACAATATATCCTATTAGAATTAAGATGCACACAAAAGATATCAAATAGAAAATGTTTATCCTACGACCAGCCATTCTTTTCCCTTCGAATTTGCTAATTCCCCATCTAAGATGGAATAACCTTTTAAAGGTATTTTAATGTTTTTCTTTATTTTTTGATGCGTGAATCGGAAACGTTATTATTTTAAGCGTATGAAACACTATTATTTTGTTCAGCCAGCACCTAAATTTGGAGGATGTCATATGCTCTCTGTCAGAAAAGTTGGAATAATAGCTGACACGCATGATAGAATTCGTCTAATTGATGAAGCTGTAGAAAAACTGAATAATGAGGGAGTTGAACTTGTGCTTCATGCGGGAGATTATGTCGCTCCCTTCGCTGTGCTACACTTTAAGCCCTTAAAAGCCAAGCTGGTCGGGGTTTTCGGCAACAATGATGGAGATCAGAATCTTTTAAGGAAAAAATTTGATGAGATAGGGGCTCAAATATACGGGAAATTTGCTGAGTTGAACTTGAATGATCTAAGGGTGGCATTAATTCATGGTGAAGAAGAAAGTTTGCTTAAGGCCCTAATTAAGGCAAATTACTATGATGTTGTCGTTCACGGCCACACGCATAAAGCTGAAGTATACACTGTTGGAAAAACTTTGGTTATAAATCCTGGAGAAATCTGCGGATATTTAAGCGGTCAAGCAACAATGGCGATTCTGCAGGTGGAAAAGCGTAAGGCGGAGATCATAAGCCTTGATGACAGCACGTGCCTTAAATAAGTTTTACTGATAAGATCTTTAGCATAAGCGTAACCGAGCCATAATTGTTGAAAAATTGGCTGCGCTATTGGTGTAGATTGGTTATTCCGCGGTTTCTTTTCCTAATGCGCAAATGCTCTATAATCTCGAGTAGTAGTGATTTTATCTCCTCTACTCCAGGTGTTTCGCTGGGGAGAGAGTCGAGGAAGCCGTATACTTCGTGGTAGTCATCTAAACAGTTAACACTAGGATCATGATTCGGATCATCCTTTATCTTATCAAAGATCAGATTTCCTTTGGGATGAACGAGTCCCTCAGCGGATGAAATTAATTTTTCTGCGGTGACTTTGTAAAAGATGTTCGCTCTAGGATAAGCCTCACCATACCATAAAGCCAAAAAGTTCCCTTCATACAAGAATTTGCAGTTATACCATACATTCTTGTGTACCTCAACCCTCCCAGCAAAACCATCTATGTAAAGCCCCCGAAACAAACCAGTTGGCCCCCCATCAGTGTTATAGACGTAGTTGAGAACAATCTTGTTATAATCTTTGGGAGAATCGGCGGATCCAACAGCTGTTATGTAGAATACGCCATCACCCCACATTCCTTCGCACATATCGTGTAACACATTCTTCTCAACAATGTTGCCCTTAAGGTATCTGTAACGGGCACACAACCTATCGGTCGCGAACACCCAATTCCACAACGTTCTAGGATTGGTGTGCGTAGCGTAGGATACAGCTCTCCTAGCGTCCCCCTCATAAATTACGTGAGTAATGGCTTCCTCTCCAACCTCGTTCCAACGAGCCATCGGCCAAGCCTGTTCTCTAGTCTGGTTATCCTTAGTGAAGGCTCGGCATCTTGGAGCCGATAAAAGCACTCCTTTTGAGGGACAGTGGTGGATATGATTGTGAGCTATGTGGTTGTAGCCGCTATTCCAAATGATGATTGCTGGGGAGTCCCATTTGACCCGACCAATGTTGTGGATCTCATTATGTACAAATTTGTTATTCTTGTTGACATTTTTCTTTCCAACGCCATATCCGCAAAACTGAACGGCTTCGTAACCGAGGTATTCAAAAAGGCAATTATTAACCATGTTATTTTGGGCGTATAAATCGAAACGAACACCAGCTCCACCACTTTTCATAAATGTGCAATTTTTTACCACGCAGTGCTCTGCACTGCGGAAACGGAGAATTGCGTTTGACTTATCCGCCATCCCCCAATCATGCTGAATTCCTGAGTTGCCTTCTTCCCATATGGCACGGTCTGCATTTATAAATGTAATTCCTTCAAAAACTATGTACCTAATAGGTTTATCGGTTGGTCCCCAATAGTCAATATCGCCTTCAACACGTATCAACTCAACGAGTGAGGGAGCATAGATACCATCAGTGCTACTTTTAGGCCATAGATAAATCTTGTTGAATTTTGTGTTACAAACCCACTTGCATGGTTCATTAAGTCCCTCAAGCGCATTCTCAATCCAACACAATTCATACCCTTCCACTCTTGGGACAGGGGCCAGTCTATATGTGCCAGGCACCTTTGTGTATAACTTATTACCCTCTATATGATCAACAGGAAGTAGATTCATGTTAAAGTCGGATGGGTAAATTCTAAGCTCGAGAGATGACTCATCGTTTGCTTTAGACAAGTATTCCATTGACCTAGAAAATTCTATGACCTTCTTCTCTTCA
>CAZGXE010000086.1:0-4964 GCA_964529605.1 uncultured Candidatus Bathyarchaeia archaeon
ACTTCAATCAAATAAATGTTCATCTTCATTATGATATCCGATACAATATGGTAGGCGCAACCTTCATCATAATTATCAAGGTAAATGGAAACACCTTGGTTAACTATTTAGAAACACCAAGCAGCTATGGACCGACACAAGAGTATGACACCGCTGTTGGAGTAGGATTACTGAAAGAAGGAATAAACACCATCGAGGTAACATTAATAATAAAAGGCATCGCTTCAGTTTTTCAAGAATCTTCTTTGACGCTTTTAACAGACAGCTACTTCTATATTAGTAGCGAGGAGTACTCTCCTCGTTTCGTCGTGACAACTGACATCTCAGAATACTTGACCAAGCTAAGAATAGAGCAGATTAACATGCGGCAAAGAATAGAAGAAATGAACAGCACCCTTACTCAAGTAGAAACCCAGCTCCAAAATGTACAGAACCAAACAAAAACTCTAAACAGCATAAACGGCTTAATGTTTCTTCTCCTCATAATCAATCTTTCATTACTGGTTTATTTAATAGCTAAAAGGAGATGATGTTTTTGGCTGGAAAGAAATTCATTTTGTTAGGATTGATTATCGGTCTGTGTGTAGGCTCTGCTGCAGGATTTTTCCTGTCATCTTCACTATACATGCCTCAAATCATAACATTGCAAGATAAAGTCCTAATCACTCAGAATAAGCTATCCTCTATTGAAAGAAGATATGCATCCTTAAATGATTCTTACAGCGAACTCAATTCAAAATACCTGAATCTTTCAAAAAATTATACTGAATTAACCACCTTATATAACGCGCTTAACGCATCTAAAGAGAGGCTGAACGACAAATACAATAGAATCAAAGGATACTATCAAGAATTAACCACGAACGTGCTAGATCTCCGAAACATGCTTCGGTCATACATATCCATTCCCGAAGCTTTTCCACGAGTCCTAAACAACCAAACTATAAAAGAAACAAAAGACGCTGTTATAGAAGCGACGAGAAGCTCAACGGACATCCGGCTCTCAACCGAGAGAATCTACAGATACATAACCACAAACATAATCTACGCTCAAGATATCGACATGCCCTATCTAAGTTCATACTGGCATGTCACTATAGATGGTTTTGATTACATCATAAACTTCACAACAGAAAGAGCTCGAAACTACATACAAACCCCAAACCTCACCCTCTCGATTAAAAAAGGAGATTGCGACGACCAAGCCATACTAGCATATGCGATGATAAAGTATTACATGAAATATATCTACGGAAAGGAATACGATCTATACATAGCGGATATTGACTTTCCAGAATCAGGTCACTTAGCAGTTTTTCTTCCAGTCAAAAACGGAGAAATATGCATCGTAGACCCTGCAGGCAAATACCTAACATCAAACTGGGGAAGAATAGCATCAAAACCAGCCCTTCAAGAACTTCATAATTACTCAAAGCACTGGTCAGATCCTATAACATGCATCACCCTCTATAATGTGAATGTAATCGATGGAAGCTTTGAAGTTGTAGCTGAGGGCACCATAGAAGAAATTTCAAGTGTTTTCGGCTAGCTTTCTTTGCAAAGTCTTATTTTTGGAAAGAACGAATATTTATTAACGGTGAATCTTTTGGCTGATGAGAAGCCTACAGCCGCATTTATCCTCAGCCTGTTAGGCGGCATCTTCATTCTATTCGTCGGCTTAATCCTCTCTATTCTTGGAGCCATACTTATGGGTGTACTGGGAGCCTTTTATCCTCCAAGCATGCCTATACTTATGGGGTATGGCAGCCTTATAGGCATCCTCGGCATATTCTACGGAACTATCATAATCATATGCGCGGTGAAAATGCATAATGAGCCTGAGAACCAGACATGGAGCATACTCATCATAATCTTCAGCGTGCTCAGCCTCTTCGGAGCCGGAGCTGGCCTCTACATCGGCCTAATCCTCGGTTTAATAGGAGGCATTCTAGGCTTAACATGGAAGCCTCCACCTCAGCCCAGACAATACTATCCCCCGCCTAAAACGCAACCTCCAGCCTCTCCAATCCAACATCAACCGTTCAAGCAAGAAAGAACCCCAATAAAATACTGCCCATTCTGCGGCGGAAAAATAGAGCCTCCAGGCGAAGTTCTGCATGCACTGCGGAACAAAGCTGGAAAGCTGACAAGCTGCAAAAGCTGAAAATCTGTGTATATTATACGTAAAGCTTATAATACAACTATTGCTGTATATTAAAATAGAGTGACTGGGAGGGCCGTTCCTGTGGACGACCCGTACCAGCCGTTCGTATGGGCGACTGGCCCAGCCACTCAGCCTGTTTCTAATCGGGAATAACCTTAAGCCCGTAATTTTCTATCGAGCCGTCCGGGCTTTTATCAAATAACGGGCGCAGCTGATTAAATCTTTCACAATATTTCTTCTCATAACATGCGAATATTGCATAGGCAACAAAGTCAGCTAATTGCAACCCGATGCTCGTTTCAGATTCTGTAAAGAAGATTGTTTCAACTATTCGCTTATACTTCCAATGAGATAGAAATCTAAAATCGAAGCTGCCGATAACCCGTGCCTCCTCCAACATGCTTCTGATGTCTCTATCTCTTTTTCCTTCATAGTCGTAGACAAGAATGCCATAAGAATTTCTACGAGAAAGAAACCTTTCATATCTATCCATGAGATATTGAAAAGAGGTATGTTTTACAGGATCGGGATGAGCATACTTGGAAAAATATTTCTCTTTATCAACCACGATCGATATTATAGTTGGATCGATATCCCTAATTAAGTCATAGATTGCAACGCCCATCTTTCTTCTATCGTCGCGGCTAAGTTTCCCATAAATTCCTTTTCCATGTCTTAGATAATGTATGTGTAGCTCAGGCCGCTTTGTTAAATCAATTTTTGGAAAAAACTTTCTGATAATATCTAATACTCCTTCATAGGCTTCATACCACTTTTCAGGCAGAAGAATAAGGCCGCTTAAGACATAAAATCTGGTATTTCCCCCTTTAAATGGTCCTGGATCACCAGAAGCATCAACAAACATGATGTACATATCGCCGGACCTCTTTTTCCTTTTGGACAAAATGTTTTGTTTAGGTGAATTTTAGCGTTTTCCAATAAGATACCGTTTTATTTTGCTCATACATTTTTCAAGAAGTTTGCTTTTTTGATCATTGCATAGTCACCACATCCCCAAAAAAGAGAGGAGAAGACAAATTATGTCTTTACCAGGATGCTGTGATGCGCCGCCGGAAATCCACAGCCACACCCCTCTGCATATCATCCAACGCCTCCTCAATCTCCTCTAGGACCCGCTGACAGGTCCGACAGCGCTCACTGCTGCCCTTAATCATCATTCTGATCCAGCTAAGCGCCTCAAAAGCCCCCGCAGCATAATCATTCACTTTCCACTACTCCCCTCTTCCTTCCTCTCTCACCCCCCAAACGGGAAAATATTCTCATATATCAGGGCATATTTAAGATGGCTCCGAGTAAGGGAGAAGCTCAAGCCTAAATCCAAGCTGCTCTTCATCAACTATAATACGCTTGGGAGGCTCAGCAGAAACGGCATCTACAACGCCGTAGTAAAGTACGCCCGGCGGCTAGGATTCCGCGTGCGCTAACAGGAAAAGAGGGCGGGAAAGATGCAAAACCCCAAATCAAGACACAATGAAAGTAGAAATAGGCTCCAAAAACCTAATTAATCCGCAAAGAACGTCTTAACTCCTCTTCTCTGGTTTTTATCTGTTCCATCATTCTCGACAGAATCGCCACCGTGTTTTGGAGGCTTTGCCTTAATCGATGTAACGCTTCGATCCTCTCCTGCGGGGATGCGTCTTCCTTTAAAAGTAGAACTTTCACCGCGGATTCCATCATTGGGGGGAAATCGGGTTCATCAATTATCCCCAGACGGGCCAATTCATTGAAGAACCATCTTCTAATCGAAGAGGCTAATTCAAAATGCTTTTCAACAGCTTCCCTGAAGACTTCTTTACCCTTACTTGTTATTCTGTATATTCTTCTTCTCTCTTCAATCCTCCATTCGCCTTCTATTAACCCCCTTTTTTCAAGGTCTCTTAAGGTGGGATACACGCCGCCAGCTGTTGGCGTTATGATCCCAAGTGTCCACTTACTAATCTCTTTCATTATTTCATAGCCGTGCAGAGGCTTACGCATCAAGACTAGAAGTACAGCCATTTTTAGATAGCCCTTCTGCATCTGGTTCCTCCATCTTGCCGCTATCTCGACTGGTGTATGCTCCATGGATATCCCCTACAAATATTAAGCTCTCAAATGTATATAAGAAAACTATATATAGTATTTTAGTATTATGGATGACTCGCAGCTCAGCACAAAGAACGCCTAGGAATGGAAGATGAGGAGCCAGCACCTATGGCCAATAATTTCCAGAAAGACACATTCATATTGGATGTCGCTTCGGTTCTTCTAGTGGCTTTCATCGTTATTGAGGCATATTCTTCACTGTTTTCACTATCGAATCGTATGCTTATGATTTCCCCCCTAATGGAGAAGACACTAAGCCTAGCTACTATAAGCTTTGGCCTTGTAGGAATCTACGGATTATGGGTGAAGAACAAAAGCGGCGGATATTTCAGCTTGCTAAGCGTCATCATAGGGATTGTTCCAAATTGCCAGTATCTCCTAGAGGAGATCTTCAAATCGCAAGTAGACACGGCGTTTTTTACCTTGCCAACCACAATGTTAACCTTGGGAATCTTAATCATCATTCTCCTCTTTAAGGGTTATTCAGATCCAGAGAGTCCAGTTAATTTGCAGTCCTCTATATTAGACGCTGGGAATTCCCCGGTGAATTCTAATTTCTATGCAATAGAGACGGAGAACGTAACAAAGAAATATTTCATTGGTCCAGTTGTAATTCCAGCGCTTAACGGAATCAGCCTAAAGATTCGGAAGGGGGAATTCGTGTCTATAATGGGGCCTTCTGGGAGCGGAAAGT
>CAZGXE010000087.1:0-4942 GCA_964529605.1 uncultured Candidatus Bathyarchaeia archaeon
TTGAGGGCGTAAAGTTTAGGAATGGATCATCATTTGCGGTTCAATGGCATCCAGAAGCATCTCCGGGACCCTATGACACAGAGTTTCTGTTCGATGAGTTTCTTAGGAGGTGTGGATGAGGCCGATGCCGAAGTTTGAGTGGATACGTAAGGTTCTGATTCTAGGTAGTGGAGCAATAAAGATCGGTGAGGCAGCTGAATTCGACTATTCTGGGAGCCAATGCCTGAAGGCATTAAGAGAGGAGGGCATAGAAACAGTTCTGGTTAATCCAAATGTTGCAACGATCCAGACGGATCCTAGGCTTGCCGGTAAGGTTTACCTTTTACCGGTGACGCCTGAGTATGTGGAGAAGGTTATAGAGAAAGAAAAGCCTAATGGGATAATGCTTGGTTTCGGCGGGCAAACAGCGTTAAATTGCGGGGTTAGCCTCGCTAAGATGGGCATCCTTGAAAAATACGATGTCAAAGTTCTGGGAACCTCTATAGAATCTATCGAAAGGGCTTCAAATAGGGAGCTCTTTAAGCAAACAATGCTTAAGGCTAATGTACCAATTCCAAGGAGTAAGTCCGCAACCTCCATTGAGGAGGCTATTGAAGCCGCTGAAGAAATCGGATATCCGGTTATGATTAGGGTGGCCTATACTCTTGGCGGTAAGGGAACAGGGGTTGCTCGCAATAAACGTGAGCTAATTGAGATTGTGAGCAGGGGCTTAACCCATAGCATGATCAGACAGGTTCTAGTTGAAGAGTATATTGGACACTGGAAGGAAGTTGAATATGAGGTTATGAGAGATTACGAAAATAACTGCATAACTGTCTGTAACATGGAGAATTTTGATCCAATGGGTGTTCACACAGGGGATTCAATAGTTGTTGCACCCTCACAGACACTAACAAATCGGGAATATCACATCCTGCGTTCAGCCTCAATTAGGGCTATTCAAAGCTTAGGTGTAGTCGGCGAATGTAACATCCAGTGGGCTTTACATCCGAGATTTGAAGAAATAAGGGCTATAGAGGTTAATCCTAGAATGTCTAGGAGCTCTGCCTTAGCCAGCAAAGCAACCGGTTATCCGCTCGCCTACATAGCTGCTAAGCTAGCAATAGGCTACCTGCTTCCAGAATTAATAAACAAGGTTACTGAGGTAACAACTGCCTGTTTTGAGCCGGCTCTAGATTATGTTGTTGTGAAGATTCCACGCTGGGATTTGCGAAAGTTTAGGAACGCTGACCCTCACATAGGCACCCAGATGAAATCTGTTGGGGAGGTTATGGCTATTGGCAGAACGTTTGAGGAAGCCCTGCAGAAAGCTGTTCGAATGCTTGACATTGGGAAGATAGGGCTTGTCGCAAATAACGATGATGAAAGACCTGAGAGTCTGGCGGCCATAAGAGACTGCTTAAGAAACCCAACTGATGAACGGCTGTTCAAGGTTGTTAAAGCGATTAAGATGGGCATGTCAATTAGGGAGATTTACCGCTTAAGCGGAATCGACCCTTGGTTCCTCTACAAGATTAGGAACATAATCAATATGGAGAAGAAGCTTAGAAAACTTAAGATCAGCGATAAAAAAGCGGCTGAAATTATTAAGGAAGCTAAGCGCCTAGGCTTCTCAGACCTTCAGATCGCTAAATGCATAGGCATAAGTGAGGATGAAGTCAGAGGATTCAGGGAGACTCGTGGAATAATTCCGGTTGTTAAGCAAATTGACACTTTGGCTGCTGAATGGCCGGCGAAAACAAACTATCTCTATTTAACCTATAGCGGCGATGAGGATGACATTAAATTCGACGGAGGAAAAAGAAAGGTTATAGTCTTAGGCGCCGGTGTCTTCAGAATAGGCTCAAGCGTCGAGTTTGACTGGAGCGGTGTCAACACCATCTGGGCCCTTAAAAAGCATGGTATAGATGAAGCGATCATGATAAACTATAATCCTGAAACCGTTTCCACAGACTACGATGTATCAGACAAACTTTATTTTGAGGAGCTAACTCTTGAAAGGGTTCTCGATATATATGAGAAAGAGAAGCCGCTAGGTGTTGTCGTCAGCGTCGGCGGGCAGATTCCAAATAATCTGGCCTTAAGGCTTTCTAGGGCCGGCGTTAACCTCCTTGGAACATCAAGCGAGAGTATAGATGCGGCTGAGGATCGGTCGAAATTTAGCGCTTTACTCGATAAATTGGGGATTCCACAGCCAAGGTGGAGTAAGCTGACAACTATTGAGGAGGCTGAAAAATTTGCTGAGGAGATAGGCTACCCAGTTCTCGTCCGACCAAGCTATGTTCTCTCCGGATACGCTATGAGAGTTGCATACAGCAGAGAAGATCTTAGAGACTATTTAGAGCTCGCTGCAAGCGTCTCACTTGAATATCCGGTTGTGATATCGAAGTTTATTAGGGGTGCGAAGGAGGTTGAGGTTGACGGAGTCTCCGACGGTGAGGATGTTCTGATAGGCGCCATTATTGAGCATGTTGAGCAGGCTGGAGTGCATAGTGGAGATGCGGTTATGAGCATACCTCCACAGTCTCTAAGCAGCAGCATAATTAGAAAGATTGAGGATTACTCGCGCAGGATTGCTAGGGCTCTACATATTAAGGGACCGTTTAACATTCAGTACCTCGTCAAGAATGGCGAGGTTTCAGTTATCGAATGTAATCTTAGAGCTTCAAGATCCCTACCCTACGTGAGTAAAACTAGAGGCATAAACCTCATAGATGTTTCAACAGCTATAATGCTCGGCAAAACCCTTAGAGAACTCGGTCTACTAAAGCCTCCGCCGATCCCATACGTTTCAGTTAAGGTCCCTCAATTCAGCTTTATGCGTTTAAGCGGGGCCGATCCGGTTTTAGGTGTTGAAATGCTTAGCACCGGGGAGGCTGCCTGCATCGGCGAGAACTTCGCTGATGCGCTACTAAAAGCCTTACAGTCGGTTGAATTTACATTCCCGAAAGATAATTGTTCGGTTCTAATAACTGTGGGCGGTGAAAAGATGAAACGGAAAATCATTCCGTTGGCTAAAAGCCTTAACGATTTAGGCTTTGAGATTTATGCAACGGAGCATACGGCTGACGCCCTGCGTAGGGCAGGTTTAAAAAACATTAGGGTTCTTCATAAGGTTGGGGAGCCCTCAAAGAAGCCGAATATCGTGGATTATATGATTCAGCGGAGGATAGATTTGGTCATTAACATCCCAGCCGCTAACCAAAACGGTGAAATGTCTGGTATTATTAAGGATGAATATGTCATCCGTAGGTTAGCTGTCGAATACAATATTCCAGTGGTCACAACCTTAGAGTTGGCTTCAGCTATAGTTAAAGTTCTAAAATACCGAAGGAAAAGTAAAATCGTAATCCGATCCCTGAATGAATATATGGAGAGTTTACCGTTCAATTATTGGTGAACATTAAGGACGCTGTTCCGCATAATCTCCAAAATAATTGTTTTAGGGTTGGTTATAATGATTGTGGGCTGTCTTTAATAGCACCATGGCATGAAAAAGATTTTTAAGCACGCGCTTTAATTTAAACTGGATTTTTAGAGGGATGTGAAGATGCACGGGAAATTTGCTAAAAAACTAGTTCTTGTGGGGCTTGACGGCGCACAACTTAGCATTGTTAAAAGGTTTTGCAACGAAGGAAAACTTCCAGTTTTACGTAATCTTTTGAGAGAAGGCTCAGTAGCAGAGGCTCTACCCTCACCGCCTACTGACACTCCGACAAATTGGACAACTATCGCCACGGGGGCTTGGACTGGTACACATGGAATTACCAGCTTTACCATTCATAAGAAAGGAGAATCCCTAGATCTGCGCCACCCAAGTATGGATACTCGAATGTGCCAAGCGGAATTTCTTTGGGATGCGGCGGAAAAAGCTGGCAAAAAAAGTATCATACTTAATTATCCCATGGCTTGGCCTCCAACCATCAAAAAAGGAATAGTTATACCCGGCTTCCCTAGCAACTTTACGGGTCTAATGGGTACCGCACGTGGACCATCAAGACTTGGTGAATGGACGATATCGCCAGAGGCAATTTATGCAACGGATCTCTCTAAGCGTAATCGTTCCTTAAAGTCAGCTATCCTCGTTTCATTTTCACGTTCGCAAGAATGGCGGAACTCTAGAAAGAGTTTGTCTTATCCACTTGAATCAACCATTCCCATCTTGGGAGGCGCGCTTTACACTTGGACATCTGAAGGGCCAGTATTCGAGGGAGAATTCCAGCCGAAAGAAACAGATTTTTATAGGCTGTCGCTACTGGATACCGAAGGCAAAGGTTATGATACATTACTTATCTCAGAAAAGAAGGGTTCATCAAAAAACATTGCAAAACTTAAAGTAGGCGAATGGAGTAATTGGATCTATAGAAACTTTGAAACTTATAAGGGATTAGTTGAGGCAGTTTTCAAATTCAAGCTTCTGGAACTGTCTCCAGACGCAAAAAGGTTTATTCTTTATAGAACCCAGATTTTTAAGTCGGACGGTTGGTCCTATCCTAAGAAGATTGCTAAAGATCTTATAAAGAATGTTGGACCATTCATTGCGGGGTTTGAGGCTGGGACAAGCCTTCAATACGATAAAGATACATTCTTTGAAAAAGCTGCCCATCAGGCAAAATATCTTTTTAATGTAGCCAAATTTCTAACTAAACAATATGAATGGGATCTTCTAATAACCCAAATTCATATACAAGACACAATTAATCATCAATGGCTGGGCTACCTTTATGAAGCTTCACCTGATTACAGCATTAAAAAAGCTAAGGAAGGGTGGAATGACCTATGTCTTTCGTATCAAATAGTGGATGATATGATAGGTAACTTCAAAGATGAGTTTGTTGAAGAAGACACCTTATTGATAATAACTTCAGATCATGGGGGCTGCCCAACATGGAAGACAGTGTATGTTGGAGATATACTGGTTCGAGCGGGCCTACTTAATGTC
>CAZGXE010000088.1:0-4855 GCA_964529605.1 uncultured Candidatus Bathyarchaeia archaeon
GGACGGACTGAAGTTATGATGAACCATTGCAGATATGAGGGGTTAAACTAGAATAAGATCTCTTGAGTTTAAAAATAGCCTAAGAGCTTAGAAAGGGATATTTTTACGTTGAATACCTATTATTCTTGAGGCTTATGGTTAAGGAAGAATCTGAAATCCAGGTTCTCGAAGGAGTTTGCAGAGAAGTTAAAGAAGCTGGCAGAATCACTGGTGAACATTTAACTCGCTTAATCATGCTTTTCGGCTCACGTTTCCATAGAGCTTGGAAGGCTGTTAAGGATAACAGGGTTAAAAAATATGTTTTTAAGCCGAGTGGCAGAGTGGTTTGGGTTGTTGTTGGCAAAGAGAGAGACTACATTGTTATGCCGGACGCTGAATTCTGCTCATGCGATGACTTCTACTATAACGTTATGAGCCGAAAGGCTCACCTATGCTATCATCTAATTGGACAGAAAATCGCTGAAACATTAGGCTGGTATGATGAGATTGAGGAGAGCGATGAAATATACGATTTCCTGATGAAGGAGTGGAAGGAGGTAATGCCTTAAATATTTGATCGTTAAATTTTTTTCTGAGATGAGATTTAAATGGCCGCAGAAGCATACTTTAGTACGTTCAGCTCCATTCTGCTAGTGCTGATTTTCGTGGCATTTTCACTAGCACTTCTTTATCTTGTTTATTGCGAAGGAAAAAGCACTTCAAAAGCTCATGTGGAGAGTAAGGGCTCTAGGAGGGAACGATCTAAATCCTAGCTGCTAATATTCTATTCCCCTCCTAGCCTGAACTCCCTTTTTTAACGGATGTTTTATCTCACGCATTTCAGTGACCAGATCAGCCTGTTTAACCAATTCTTTAGGCGCATTCCTACCTGTTAAAACAACAGTTGTGGGCTTCGGTATATTCCTCAGGAGATCGAGGACATCCTCCAGTTTAACCAATCCAAGAGAGGCGGCCAAGTTTATTTCATCCAATATTAGGAGACGTGGTTTTCTTTTAAGAGCCTTCTTAGCGAATCTGAGGGCTCTGTTCGCTAAAATGTAATCGATTCGGCTGGGCTTCTTTAAATTCACAAACTCCTTTCGACCAAATTGATGGATCTCATAGTTAGGTGCAAGCCGCTTCCAGACCTTATATTCGCCCACATTTCTCCTTCCCTTCATGAATTGAACTATTATAACCTTATAGCCGTGTCCAACGGCCCTTAGGGCGAGGCCGAAGGCCGTAATGGATTTACCCTCTCCATCACCAGTATAAAGGTGAACCAAGCCCATAATGTCCCACCAAAAAGCCGTTAATCTTTAACATACATCAACCAATAAGAATAAAAAATAATTTTTGGTTACAATCTTTCACGTCCGTTATCTCTCTAACTAGGGATTATAAGCAGTTGTACCGTTGGGCATTTATCAGCTGGGAAAATGAAGTAACTCTTTTTAAGATATTTTTAAATTATATTTGAAAGGCTAATGGAGGAGTTGGAGGAATAGATATTAGATTCAGAAACCCTTGGAACCCTGTCCGTTATCGCCGCAACTTGCATGGTAGGATTAAATATTTACTTGGTTAAGGTTATTCAGTTTCAAAATCGCATTTTTCTCACAGCCCTAACGTTTTCGATAGCAGGCTTAATCCTTCTCATAGTAAACGTCATTCTGGGAAAGATCAATAAGGCATTCGCTCAGATTAGGAAAAATTTCCTAAAACTTTCTTGGATAGGTATTATAGGAACCTCCATACCTATGAGCATAGTTTTCTATGGGCTCAGTCTCTCACCGATAAGTAACACCTTCCTTTTACAGGTGGAAGTGATATACAGTATGATTTTAAGCCGCATACTGCTGAAGGAACAAATAAGTAAACAGCAAATCCTTTTATCGCTCTCATCCATATTCGGAATTTGCCTTATCACAACTGAGGGGACATTAAGAGGAATTAATATCGGCGACCTGCTATTTCTGTTAGCTCCATTCTTTTTTCAATGTGCACATGTTGTCGCAAAGAATTTAATGCAAAAAGTTAACCCCATTATAGTAGTGATGTACAGGTTTCTAATAGGTGGACTAACTCTATTCCCATTTTCAGCATTATTGAGTTCAGGTCTATTGGAAGACTTACCCACCCAGATGCTTGATATGATTATTTTCCTCAGCATTAGCTATGCTATCGGAAACAGCCTCTGGTACTACGGCGTCAAAAAAATTGCCCTCTCGAAGGCAACAGCCATAATGATAACCTATCCATTGATAGCAACCTTTCTGGCAATAGGTATACTTGGGGAATCGCCGTCAACAATTAAAGCGATTGGAATAATAATGGTTTTCCTCAGCGTTCTAAAATTAAGCCTGCTAAAGCCTGTGGAAAATAAAAAGCCGTGAGGCATACCTTTTATCTCCCTCTAAAGCCTCCATGGAAAACGCTGGAAAACAGAATAGACAATTTCCTATTAAATTCTTATATTCGTTGATGAGTTCCATAACTTCTTCGCCGGCTTCCTTCTTGTTTTAAGGGATGATCTTGTTCCCTCCATGCCTCATCTCGCAAAGCTGCACCATTGATTGAGCTTCGTAGGCAAGTCTCTTCAGCTTCGAATTCACTTTGCGAAGGCCATGCATATTATCGTCTTAGATGTAAGCTTTACGGCGAGCTTCCCCCTATAGAGGCGTGTTTCTATCCATCATGGCCCATGCAACCTCAGGGGCGAATCAGGCGAGGCTCTCAGTCTCCTTCTTTAAGAAGATTTCTAGAATGAACATTGTGAAGTACACATTTTTATGTTCGATCCGCTTTATTTTCCGGTTGAAGACTTCCTGAATCTTCTTCCAGAGGGCGTATGCATGCTCCCTGAAGATATCATCCCCTTATTGGAGCGTGCTTGGCCAGCTAGACTTTAGGGCTACTTAAGTGTATCATTCAAAGAGCTGGAATGGAACTATGGTAAGGCAGCCCAAAAAACAAGGCTGAACCTAAGCTGAATACGTTAACAAGCCCTCTCCAGCATCCCGGCCTAAAACAAAAAACAAAATAAAAACCGAAAGCTCTATATTTCTCGATGAAACCTCCTTTTTTGAAAGAGGTTTGGGCCCGTAGCTCAGCAAGGATAGAGCACCGGGCTTTTAACCCGGGGGTCGGGGGTTCAATTCCCCCCGGGCCCGCCACATAAAACCATTGCTTTTCAAAAAACAGGGCTCAAAATTGGATTTTTTAAGATGGCTATTTTTTAATCATGGTTGACCTTGAGGTTAACTCCGGTTTCACCCTTACTAAGGATTGAAGTCTCAATTATGCGTTTAAGCATTTTTCCCAGCTGGTTGTCATCACCATATATTTTAATCTTTGATTTAGTCTATTTTAATGGCATTTTTTAACTCTAAAATTATGCGTATTCCCCAAAGCATTTTTCACCTACCCTCTCTTCGCCGTCCGTTATGAGGCCTTAATTATGGGCTTAAAAATTCTATAATGTATAAATGTGAGTTTAAGAATATGAATGAAGGAAGATTATTTTTGGAAGGCTTTATTATTGGGCAGTTTCTGCTTCTTCTAAGCGGAAAGCTATATGGTTTTCTTAATTGAGGCTGAACCTAAGCCATTTGTTCCCGGCGTTCTAAGTAAAATTGCAGAGGAAATTGGCCAGATTAAGGGCGTAAAGGATGTAAAAATCATAAGCCTAACGATTGAGGGATTTATAGCGGATAACATTTCACACATCCTCCGAATGATGGATGAGAGATGCATAATTATATGGAAACAAGGCTATGGAGGGTTAATTACAGATATAAGGAAGAGATTTGGAACTGGAGGAGAAGCATTCCTCTACTACGTAGGATTCGAGTCATGTGTAGAATACGGCAAATCCCACATAGCGATAGGACTGAAGCTGGGCATAGTGGATTCGATTAAAATCTTCAGGGCCATAAGCGCAGGCCTATTCAACAGTGTAGACTTCGGAAGAATGGAGGTGAAAAAAATAAGCGCTAATCCTCCAGAAGCAACCATAAGAATATATGACTCCTTCGAATGCGAACTTGGCGTAGGAACCGGGAAAACCTACAGCCACCTAACCCATGGAATGCACGCAGGGGGTCTTAACAGCGCTCTTCAACAGGAAAATGAAGGCTGAGGAGACTAAATGCGTAACGAAAGGGGACCCATACTGCGAATTCAAAGTTAAACCCGAATAAGTTTGCACATTGCCCATGTAAGAAACTAAGGGATATTTCAGCTAATTGCCCTTCCATTTTTTTTAAAAAAAATACAGCATATTTGTTTTTAGGGGGGTGTAGAGAGGCCAGTTTGGATCATGCTTTTAGATATCGTTTACGCCCTCAAGTACTCTTTCTCTCAAGTCGTTTACAGTTTAACTCGGGGTGGAGAAGTTTCAAGTGTTAATTGAAGAGATCTCTATCTAAAAGCCCTTTTTCCTTATTTGACCTTAAGATAAATCGCTGAAATGACCGTTGCTAGCAGGATTGCTGAAGCCAAACCGAGCAGAGGAATCGAGCTCAGAAGCTTGGACTCCCTTACAACTATGACTCCGCCAACAACCGCGTAGGGCGTTGTTATTACTTGGAACTTTTCTCCGATAGTTTGAGCGAACTCATTAGCGTCTGCAACCACCCGTATCCATCCCGGTGTATAGGGTGGAGCTATATGGCCGGGTTGCGGATATAAAACGTAATCCCTGAACCAGTCTCGGGCATCGTCGTCTATGCCTATACCCTCCATATCCAGCTCATCCAGTCCTTCAGCTACAGCATTATTCACAACAGCTATCACATCGTCGTACTCGTCTACATCTGTATCTCCGTCCAGATCGCTTGTAGCATTATTGTTCCGAACATTAGGTTCGCCGTCA
>CAZGXE010000089.1:0-4769 GCA_964529605.1 uncultured Candidatus Bathyarchaeia archaeon
TGTATCCATATGGCTGTACGTAACACCCAGTATCATGAGAATGCAGGTAAAGAATGTTTGGGCGCTTTGACATAATATCCTCCTTCACCTAATTATTATGATATTACTCTAATAAATATGGGTTTTCTAACTAGCTTTTTGTTGTTTCTGCGATATGGCTATTGAGCGGTGGCTTCAGTATATTTATGGATGGAGAGCGCTTCATCGCCCATACTTCAGATGATCCTGTTGAGGCTGCTAGGTTCTTAAGCTTTCTGGGATTCATTAAATGGTCGAAAATTCCGTTAATAAAAAGAAAGCTAATTCCCCCTCCTTTTGAGGAGAATTATTGTTCAGATTTAAGGCTTACATTTATAAGATCAAAAGCCAAATAAGAGAAATAAATTGTTATTAGAAGGATGTTAAAGCCCGTAGATTGGAAAATTGAGGAGAAATAAGGGAGATATGGTAATGGCTAAATTTTAGCTACAAAATATAGAAATTAAATGGTGGG
Source organism: uncultured Candidatus Bathyarchaeia archaeon (assembly GCA_964529605.1). Lineage (GTDB taxonomy): Archaea > Thermoproteota > Bathyarchaeia > Bathyarchaeales > DTEX01 > DTEX01. The sequence goes on from CAZGXE010000089.1 coordinate 494, forward strand.
TGTCTGATTGAAGGATCTTCTCGAAGCAACAGTTCAAAAGGGACTTAATGAAGGGGCAAGCTTCTGTGAAGCAAGATACTTTGAGGAGAGAATTAGCAGTATAAGAGTTGAAAACGGCATTGCAAAGGAGCTGTCTTTCGGAATATTAAAAGGCGTCGGCGTAAGAGTTATAGTTAAAGGACGCTGGGGGTTCGCATCAACGAATGTACCTAAAAAACAGAATGTTGAGAGGGCTCTAAAAGATGCGATAGGAGGCGCCAGATCTATAACCGCCCAGGCGGGTGAAAAAGCGAAGATTGTGGAGATTAAACCCTCTATTGACACAGTCATACATAATGTGAAGATGGATCCAGAAGATATCAGTCCTGAAGAGAAAGTTAAGAGAATGCTTGAGCTAGAAAGAGACGCAAGAACATTTAGTGATAGAATAAAGGATACCTTTGTAAGGTATAGAGACGTTGTAACCAGAGTTATTGTATGCAACTCTTTCGGAACATTAGTTGAGGAAGTAACTCCGAGAACGCAAGCATACTGCCGAGTTATTGCGAAGGAGGGCGAAAACATGCAGGAGGGCTTCGAGAGGCTTGGATCCGTCGCCGGATACGAGCTTATTGAGAATATTGAGGCGGAGAACTTTTCTTTAAGAGCCGCCAAAAGGGCCATTAGTCTCCTTAGAGCTCATCCGCCTCCAAGAGGCACATACACGATTGTTGTTGACCCAAAGGTTGGCGGCCTATTTATTCATGAGGCTATTGGACACAATAGCGAGGGTGACCTGGTCTTCAGCGGCCAATCAATAATATCAGATAAAATGGGGCGGAAGATAGCGAATGACCTAGTAACAATAATAGATGATCCAACTAGAGATGGTTACGGAAAATTCGCATACGATCATGAGGGAACAAAAGCGAGGCCTCATATACTCATAAAAAATGGCGTTCTAGTTGGTTTCCTACATTCTCTTGAGTCAGCTGCCAAGCTTAACAGTAAACCTGAGGGGAGCGCTAGGGCGCAGTCACATCATTATCCGCCTATTGTCCGCATGTCAAACACCTATTTGGCGCCTGGAGACATGACATTCGGGGAGATTCTTGAGGACATTAAATGCGGGGTCTATTTATCCGGGTCTCAATATGGTTACGTTGAGTCTCAAAAAGGACAGTTTACATGTAAGGTTGAGGAGGCTTGGCTAATAAAGAATGGCGAATTAACGGAGCATCTGAGGGATGTGGCTGTAAGCGGTCTGACCCTTGAAGCCCTTAGAAATGTGACTGCTGTTGGTAAAGACTTAAGGGTGGAGATGCCGGGTATGTGCGGTAAATCCGGTCAAAGAATGTATGTTGACGCTGGGGCACCGCACTTTAGGATGGAGGGTATAGTTGTTGGTGGAAGAAGATAAAGAAATTGATTTAGTTACGCCTGTAGAAAAGGCTATGGGTATGCTCTCCAAGTTTAACATAGAATTCTACGATGTTGTTTCATCTTACTCCAGATCTCTAAGCATAAACATTTTAGGAGTAGGTATTAAAGAAGCGTCCTCACGGGTAGACGTTGGAATAGGCGTAAGAGTCTTCAAAAATAAGGGTATGGGTGTAGCATTCTCACAAAGTCTAGAAGAGGCTGACATAGAAACGACAGTTAAGCGTGCGGTCAGCTTCGCTAGGGCCTCACAGCCAGACCCATACTTTAAGGGAATACCAGGTCCATCGGAAGCCCCAGAGGTTTCCGACTTATGCGATGAAAAAATAATCAACCTAACACTTGAGGATGCCAGTCAAATTCCAAAGGATATGATTAACGCCGCTGAAAGCGTTCGGAGAGGCGCAATGTATTCCGGAGGTTTCAGCGCGGCCTATTCCAAAGCATGCCTAATGACCTCAACTGGGGTTTCAATTGAAGCTGAGAAAACGATTGCTTCAGCTTACCTACAACCTGTCTATAAAGAGGGAGACGATGTTGGAAGCTCTTACGAGTTCGACTATGGCGTCTCATTATCGGATATAAATCCGCAATGGATCGGCGAGAAGGCTGCTGAGAAAGCGATAGAACAGTTCGGCTCAAAGATGATTAAAAGCGGCTCCCTGCCAATAATTCTAATGCCGGAAGCTGCGGGATCAACTTTTATTAGTCTATTGTCCGCATTATCCGGTGAACCGGCGGTTAAAAGAAGAACATTTGCATCTAGACTTTTAGGTAGGCGGATAGGGCCAGAGAGTCTTGAAATAGTTGATGATGGAACAATTCCAGGCGCTATAGGAAGTGGCACATATGATGGTGAGGGTGTGCCTAAAAGACCTCTAACCGTTGTGAAAAAAGGGCTTGTGCTAACTTTTCTGCACAATTCCTACTCAGCGGGCATAATGAATACGGAGTCAACGGGGCATGCCATTAGAGGGGGCTATGGCGGATATGTAGGCGCCGGACCAAGTAACATCAGGGTTAAGCCAGGTGATAGCTCACTTGAGGAAATGATTGCTGAAACCAGAAGGGGCGTTCTAGTTACGAACGCATCTCTCTCACCGAACATAGTTTCCGGAGAGTTCTCAACAACGATAGATGAGGGCTTCCTAATAGAGAACGGTGAAAAGAAGCATCCTATAAAAAACTTGATGGCAGGCGGCCACATACTAAGCCTATTCGGAAGCATTGAGTCTATATCTAAAGAGGGACGAACGTTCGGAAAAGGACATTTCTTCCCATCGATAAAAATCAGAGAAATTAAGTTTTCAGGTAAGTGAAATTCCCCACTTTCTCTTCCGATGCCTCTGAGGATTGTTACCCCTAAGGTTTTTTTCAAGCCCTACGATTTCTCCCAAATCTCTTCCCGCCTTATCTGGTGTAGGATCTACGGCCCCAACAATCTTTACCCCCCTCTTTTTAAGTAGAAGCCTAGCTATCTCACAACCTATTGCTCCAACGCCGATTAATACCACTCTAACCTCGGGATGTGAAGGTTCTCTTTTCTTTGTGCAACCCCTATTTTTAATTCTCTCGGTCGATGTTAGCATGCGCCATACTATCTGACTATAATCTTAAATTTTTTAACCCTACGCACTTGGTTCGAAAATATCTCTTTATGTACGTATTTGATTCTCTTCTTCTCAGTTTTCAATCGATAGAGAACAGCTTAACTGGGAGATCCATCGGATCTCGCCATGAATTTTAACACTTTCTTCTCAGTTATCCTTTCCCCCGCTCCGCCAATATGAAGGCAGGTGAGTGCGCCAACAGCATTCGCGAACTCTATGGATTCCCTGAATTCTCCGCCTTTATGCACGAAATAATATATGAAGCCGGCGTCGAAGGAGTCCCCTGCACCAGTTGTGTCTATAGGCTCTATATTAAAAGCTTTAACCTTCACCATCTCGTTTCCCATGGCGCCAATAGCCCCCCGATTACCACATTTTATGACAACAACCTCAACCTTCGAACCTAATTCTCTCAGAGCTTCGGTGAGATTCATCGTCCCAGTTATGCCAGACGCTTCCTCACTGTTCGGCAGAAAAATATCCGTATACTTTAGTATTTCCCAGATTCTCTCATATCTGCCTCTTGGATCACACTGCGGATCCACTGAGGTTGTAAGACCTTGCTTTTTAGCCTCAGCAAGGATTTTAGTTAACGCCCCCAAAAGTTTTGGTTGAAGATAGATTGATGAGACATGGAGGTGATCGTAATCTCCAAAGAGTTTAGGCTGAATGTCTGAGGGTTCAAGTGCTCCTATGCTCCCCATAAACGTTATGAGCGCCTTATTTTCCGGGTAGGTTAATGAAACTGTGACCCCCGTTCTAATATTCTCCTCAACAATAACCTTATCGACATTGACGCCGTTAGACCTAAGGGTGTTTAGAACAATAATTCCATTGTCATCCTTACCGACCTTGCCAAGAATATCAACTCTAGCGCCTAACTGCGCTAATCTGCAGGCGAAGATGGATGCTGACCCACCAAGCAACATCTTAATATCTCTGCAGAGTATCTCCCGACCAAGCTCCGGGAATTCCTTCATCCCACTGACTATTACGTCAACATTTAAATCTCCAATCACGAGTGTTCTTCTCAAAATCAAAACCCCTAAAATAAATCACTGACTTTTCCACTAAAACTTCCTTATAACATACTTTATTACGGATTCGAAAATTAATTTTCCATCCCCATGTTGAGGCGGCCTTTCCATCCTAGTCCAGTCTGGCAGCTGCCAGCCATAGTAGGCTCTCTCCGGGTGAGGCATCAGGCCGAATATTGTTCCATCAGGATTGCATATGCCCGCTATATC
>CAZGXE010000090.1:0-4763 GCA_964529605.1 uncultured Candidatus Bathyarchaeia archaeon
CTTAGCGGGCTCGATGTTATGTATGATTTACTCCAACTTAGATCCTTACTCAGGAACACGATATGCCTTAATTGCCCTAATAATTCTCGTTTTGGGTGGGAGAGGAAGCTTTATAGGTAGCGTAGTTGGAGGACTCATTGTAGGCTACACTTATTACATCTTTTTGAAAATTACTCCTTCTCTGGCTATTCCAGCAGTATATATCCTCCTCATCCTAATACTTATAGTAAAGCCTAAGGGACTTTTTGGCAGGTAGCTACATTGAGAGAGAGAACATTAAACCTAACTGCTCGCCACGTTATCCTGATAATCATAACAGTAGTGATTATCATTCTTTTAGCCATCACACCATTTTTCCTAGAATACTATTACTTATCAGTACTAAGAGATACCCTCATGTGGGCAGCTCTTGTAATAAGCTGGTTTTTCTTTTCAAGCCTTACAGGATATATTTCGCTAGGATCCGCCGCCTTTTTCGGGACAGGATTATACTTCACGGCCATATACCTAAATTTTAGTGTTTTAGAAGGACGTTGGCCAGTTTTGCCCTTACCCGTTATTATACTCTTGGCGGGGCTGTTAAATTTCGGGTTCGCCTTAATACCGGGTTTGATAACCCTGAGGTTGAGAGGAATCTATTTTGCGATAGCTACCTTTGCACTTGGTATGGCATGTGAAGGGATATTTAATTACTATGTGACAAATGTTATGGGCACCTACTATACTGTTGTCCCCTCTTTCGATTCTGAAACAGCATATTATACAATTTTAACGACTGCGCTTGCAGTTTTTCTACTCATTTTTCTTTTATACAAGTCTAAGTTTGGTTTTGCTTTAAGAACAATAGGAGAGAATGAAGAGGCTGCTGCCCATCTAGGTGTAAACACCAACCTAGTTAAAACTTTAGGCTTTGCAGTCAGCGCTATGTGCATGGGCTTTATCGGAAGCAGCTATACCACAGTGTTCACGGTTACAGGCCCAAAAATTGCCTTTGATGTAAATTATTCACTTCTCCCTCCAATGATGGCAATGTTTGGCGGAATCGGAGCATTTTATGAACCTATAATTGGAGCAGTTACGTTATCTCTACTCTGGCATTTTCTCGGTGTCACTTTGGTTCACTACTTCCTAATAATCATTGGAATAATAGTGATAATTATCGCTGAGTTTATGCCAGAGGGAATAATTGGTTTTGTCAAAAGAAAGATAATAAAATTCACTGAGAAGAGTTAGCTAAATACTGAAATACCTCAATTGTTAGTCTTAAACTGACACACCACATTATGCCGAAATATTATGAACAGCTCAGAAGAACATGTAGAAAAGCTGGTTAAAGGCCCAAAAATGCTTCTTTAACATATTTATTTTTCAGAAGTTTTTCTCCTTCTCCTTGTAAAGTTACTTTGCCTGTTTCCATTACATAAGCTCTGTCGGCAGCTTTCAAAGCATAGTAAACGTTTTGTTCAGCCACTAAGACACTAAGCCCACGTTCCCTGAGCCTTTTTATAACTTCAAATATTTCAATGATTATCTTCGGTGCCAAACCTTGTGAGGGCTCATCCAGCATAAGTAGCTCTGGATTTGACATCAAACCACGTGCTACAGCCAGCATTCTTTGCTCCCCACCGCTGAGCGTTATGGCCAATTGGTTTTCCCTTTCCTTCAGAATCGGAAAAAGCTGATACACTGTACCGAGCATATCCTCTTTGGAGATATTCCCCCTAGAGTTATAAGCACCTAAAAGCAAGTTTTCCCGTACAGTCATGTGTGCAAAAAGTTTTCTATCCTCGGGAACGAAGGATATTCCCATGTTTACAATTTTGTACGGTGGTAACCCGTCAATTTTTTTGCCGTTAAATATAATCATGCAAGATGATGGCTTGAGAAGCCCGGCTATAGCGCTCAAAAGGGTGGTCTTTCCAGCGCCATTTGCACCTATCAGGGATACAATTTCCCCTTTTTTAACTGTGACCGAAACGTCCCATAGAACCTGTATATTCCCGCGTAGTACGTTTACGTTCTTAAGCTCTAACATAGGCCTCTCCCAAGTAGGCTTCAATAACTCTGGGATCCCCACCTATCTCCTCGGGCTTTCCTTCAGCTATTTTCATTCCCTGATGAAGCACCATAATGCGATCTGATACTTCCATTACGGCACGCATATTATGTTCAATCATAAATATTGTTATGCCTTCCTCTTCACGTAATTTTCGAATAATTTTGAGCATTTCTGCAGTTTCAGTCGGGTTTAAGCCGGCCATAACTTCATCAAGCAGCAAAAGTTTAGGTCTTGTGGAAAGCGCCCTTGCTATCTCAAGCATTCTCTGCTCATACACCGTCAAATTTGAAGCTGGCATCATGCTTTTTTCAGCCAATCCAAGCATTTGCAAAATCTCATGAATCTCCTGCTTGATATCAGAATGCCTTTTATTTTTGGTGCATCCGAAGTACGCGGCTGCTAAAATATTTTCATATACGGTCATGTGAGGGAAGGGTTTCGGTATCTGAAAGGTTCGAGCTATCCCTAACTTACAAATTTTGTGAGGTTTAAGTCCGGTTATTTTTTTCCCTTCAAATTTTATGGTTCCACGAGTCGGCGAAAAGGTGCCAGATATTATGTTGAAAAGTGTAGTTTTTCCAGCTCCGTTTGGACCAATCAACCCAGCTATTTCACCTTCATTAATGTAGAGATCCACACCGTTTAGGGCAACTAACCCCCCGAAGCGCTTCGTTACATCAGTCCCTTCGACTAGCTTCATGTACAACCTCCTCGTATATATCCCAAAAACTCAATCTCTTAAACACATATAAATTTAGTGTTTTATGCTTAAATGGTAATTTTAGACAAACATTTCAGTTCAGAATGTAAAATGTAAAAAGAAAGGGATAAGGCAATGGCTATTAGTTATATTCCGTATTTTTTGCGGCTTCAATCATTGCCTTGACGTTTTCTGGTTTTGCCTCGTCGATAACAGCGCCATTCATTACGATAAAGCCGCCGCCTTCGCCACATGTTTCAATAAGCTTTTTGACATAATCTTCTACTTGCTTTGGAGTGCCAACAGCTAACAGTGCCGTTGGAACATTTCCACAGATACATGCAACGTCACCAATTACCTCTTTAGCCTTGACCATATCTGTTTGATCGAAGCCCCACAAGGTCTTGCCTTTTGGTAGATCATTCTTGATAATTTCTAGGCGTGAATTGTAGCTTCCCTCAGCGTACAGGAATGGGACACATCCTTCATCAATTAAGCCCATTATAACCTTCTTGAGGGTCGGCCAGTAAAATTCTTCAAATTGCTTGTTAGAGATAAAGCCGTCAGCGCCTTTATGTAACGGTATAAACACTATTGGGTTTCCGTTGGCCTTTGCTCCAGAGGCTCCCATTTTAATCATCAGCAGTGTAAAAGTTTCCATGGCCTGATGAAGCTTGTCGGGTTGCTTATACATATCCAGCATTACCCCTCTAGTTCCTCTAAGAGTGTCTCCTATCACATCGAATGGCGCTTTACACCCCCCACCGAAGAAGTCGGGAAATCCTGCAGCAATAATTTCTCTTTCCCATTCCACAACATGCCCTATCCACTTTAAAGTCTCATTTCCAGCTTCGATAAGTGCTTTGAAGGCAGCTTGGACATCGGGCATGCCAAACGGCACGAAGGTTAGCGGCGTAAAGGCTCCATAGATTTCAAGTGCATTGGTGAATGGCGTTAGTTTCTTGAGGGGTTCTAATTTGCCAAATATACGCGGGAAGAAAGCCGTCAAGAAGTAGTATGTTGGGTCTTGAATCAAGGCATCATACTCATCCGCTTTCATATATTCTCCTTCAATGCATTGATACGAACAGTGAGGCGGAACTCCATGTCCCGGCCATGCGTACAGTTTATAGTCAAGAATGGCAAAGAACTTTCCAGGACCAGGCCCTATAGCTCCGCCATGCGCGTCTGGCTCCATATCTAAAACATATTTTCTGAATGCCACTTTGAGTTTCTCGTAGTCATACATCATGTCGTATGGAGTCATCCCCGCATAGTAGGCTGGGAAGAATCCTACAAGTGGGAAAACCGGCACTCTGTCTGGTGTTTTCTTAAGCTGTATTGCATCTCTTATTCTGGTTACTCTCGCTTTATATGCCTCTTCAGCTTTTTCGTCAACAAATTCGACCGTAGGTGAAAGCCAACGATTGAAGAGTTCATCTTGCTTTTCCGCCATTCTCATCTCCTCCTAGGCCGCTCCAATCCATTTTTTAGCCAGAGCTACGGCATCCATGGCATTCCTGCCATAAGCGTCAGCGCCAACGTACTCTCTCACTTCTTCGGTAACCTGGCCTCCGCCTATCATAATTTTCACCTTGTCTCTCAAACCAGCCTTCTCTATAGCTTCCACTGTTTTTTTCATGGAGTCAAAAGCCAACGTTAGGAACCCGCTCAAGCCAACAATGTTGGCTCCAGTTTCTTTTGTTTTTTCCACAAATTTCTCTGGTGAAACATCCACGCCAAGATCGTAAACTTCAAAACCGTTTACCTCTAGCATAAAAACTACTATGTTTTTGCCGATGTCATGTATGTCCCCGGCCACTGTGCCGATGATAACCTTACCTAGACGCTTCGCTTCTTTTTTCTCGGCTAGTTTTGGCTTAATAATTTCAGTTATTTCCTTTAATATCTCGCCGGCATACATTAGGTCAGATATGAAGTATTCATTGTTGGCGAAGCGGTTACCCACAATTTCCATGGCAGCGCGGATATCTTCCAGAATTT
>CAZGXE010000091.1:0-4706 GCA_964529605.1 uncultured Candidatus Bathyarchaeia archaeon
GGAAATAAAGCATGATGTTATGGCCCTTGTTAGATCTTTGACGGAGGTCTGTGGTTCAAGCGGAGCATATGTGCATTTAGGTGTGACAAGCTATGATATTGTGGATACGGCTAAGGCGCTGCAGCTCAGAGATGCGTTGAAAATAATTGAGAGGCGACTGGATGATTTGGAGCTCGTCCTGCTTAAGCTCGCTGACCGCTACAAGAACACAATAATGATGGGGCGGACTCATGGGCAGCATGCCCTACCCATAACCTTCGGGCTTAAGATGGCGGTTTGGATGCGGGAAATCTCAAGGCATATTGAGAGGCTGAGGGAATGTAAAAACCGTATTCTAGTGGGTAAGATAACTGGCGCAGTTGGAACCCAAGCCGGTTTAGGTCCAAACGCTCTAAAAATACAGGAGCTTGTGATGAAAAAATTAGGGCTGCAGGCTGCTGCTGTTTCAACCCAGATAATTCAGCGGGATAGACATGCTGAGCTCATATGCCTGCTGGCTATCATAGCCTCTACTCTCGATAAGTTCGCAACTGAAATAAGGGAGCTACAGAGAACTGAGATAGCTGAGGTTTTTGAGCCTTTTGAGCGGAGAAGGCAGGTTGGTAGCTCAACAATGCCTCACAAGCGTAATCCAAACATATGCGAGAGGATATGCGGTCTAGCGAAGGTTGTCAGAGGCCTTGTTATCCCAGCCTTGGAGAATGTTCCAACCTGGCATGAGAGGGATTTGACCCAGTCCTCCTCTGAAAGATTCATTATGCCAGAGGTATGCATTCTAGTCGATTATATGCTGCATCTAATGATTTGGGTTCTTTCAAATCTGGAGGTTGACGAGGAAAGGATGAGAAGAAATATGGGCATAACTGAGGGTCGAACCATGTCTGAGGCTGTTATGATAGCTCTTGCAAAGAAGGGTATGAGCAGGCAGGAGGCGCATGAGCTTCTGCGGCGGCTGGCGATAAAGAGTATAGCGGAGAAAAAACCCTTTAGAGAGGTGCTTCTAAAAAATGAGGTTGTCAGAGGCCTTTTAACCGAGAAAGAAATAGAGGAGTGTTTAGACCCAAGAAATTATCTTGGCACATCCGTTGAACAGGTTGAGTTAGCTATAAAGAAGACGGTTCAGGAGAGAATTAGGAGAGGCCTAACCGAATAGAATTGATGAAATCTTTAAATAATCCCCTCTAAAGGGTTTTCTCCGATTATCATTTATTATTCTCCTCCGTGAAGCTGAGCTTAAAGAAGTACGCGATAAACCTTTTTCCTTCATGATTCAGCATGAATTTTCCATATGTATTCCTCCATATTAATAACCGTTAAATTACCCCTCTGCTAAAGAACTGAATTGATTTTCAGCGGTGCTTGGACTTGAAGGTGGGAGAAGTTAGAGAGCTAATTAGAAACCTAAGGGAGACCCAGCGAACATACAGGGAAATAAGTAAAACTCTGAATGAAACTGAAACCACCTTAAAGCCTATCAAAAGTTTGATCGGCGGTCAGGGTGGGGATGCTAAATCGAAGCTGATGACCGTTGGAGCAGTGTGCATTATTTCCCCAGATCCATTTTCAGATATGATGGGCTGGCCACTGATCGCCGCCGGAATACTAATTAACAAGATGAAGGGAACAACTGTAGCTAGCATCTACAAGGAAATTCAAAAAATAAACCGGGATCTGAAGAAGCTATCAGCAATGAACTATTAATTCTAATAAGCTCTCGGAAAGCTGAGGATTTTTCGCTGGTTGCGGAAATTCAAATAATTTACGTGCATTTAAATAGGAGGAGAAATCAAATCCCTAGCGTGCGCTAAAAATCATGCAGAATGGGAAAAACTAGCATATTGGGATTTTCCCATACACTAATTCAATGATAAACTTATCTATATTCTCTAGTTCATACCCAACTATTTCCCTCACTCTCTTTTCCATAATGTCGAAAGACTCTTCGGGATCTGTTATTAATTGTACGGCTGTTACAACCGGCTGATCCACCGGCTGCCCGATTTTGCTTAGCATCCAAACATAGACTTCCTTCACGCCACTGACTTCACTGTGGATTCTATTCGCGATTTTATGGGTTAAGAGATTGTAGATTTTACCCACATGGCTGACGGGGTTTTTCCCAGCAGCAGCTTCAGAGCACTGCGGCCTATTGAGTGATATAAGCCCGTTAACCCTATTTCCTCTGCCAACCTGTCCTGAGTCGGCGCCGTCAGCGCTTGTTCCAAGCACAGTTAAATAGAGTCCGTTTATCCCCCTATTCGGTTCATCTAAAGTATTTAATTCAACGTGAACGCTATTAAATCCTTCACTTCTCTTTTCGATAAACTCTTCAATATTCTCGAGAACCTTGGATTTTTTCTCAAAATAATTTTTCTCATCGCTTATAAAGCGGTCGACGAAGGCCATTGAAACCGTTAGGTTTAAGTCTCTTTGTGTGCGAAGGCCCATAACTTTAATGTCCTCACCAGTCTCAGGGAATTTCCTCTTAAAGCCTTCAGAGTTGAGATATTTCTCTAAGCTGAGAACGATCTTTTCAGTCTTAGTCAGGGGTGCCCATCCGACGGCTGCGGAGGTATCATTTGCCCTAAGAACCTTCCCACCGCGTTTAAAAATGTCTATGAGCGCCTGTGAACCCGGCTGTATCTCAACCTGATATTTCACATGCTCATCCGGATCGACGAATCTGAGGTTCTTTTTAAACCAGTTCTTGGCTGTTTTAATAGCTATTTCCGCAACTGGTATCTTAACCTCATCAACCTTGAATGTTGCTCTGTCGCCGAAAATTAGTTTCATCGGCTTCTTAACTACGCCCCCGCTGAATCGCACCTCAACCTCCCCTGCGACGAGCAGAGATTTATCTATGTTATGATGCATTATTGCTCCAAACCTATTTAGATACTCCTTGCAGAGGTTCACTGAAACCTCATTCATTACGGAATCACATATGGTGTCCGGGTGGCCTAAACCTTTCCTCTCAACAATCTCAATTTCCTGCTCCTCTAGGGGGACATGCTTTAGAGCCTTGACCGCTATATTTTTCATCCTCTATTCTCCATTCGTACCGGATATTTGACAAGGATATTAAGGCGGTTAAAATAAATATATAATTTGCGGTATAATGGGAAGATGAAAATATGCATTATGATGCATGTTTCGAGATGGTTAATTTTATTGCCATTGAGGTGGTAGCGTTTCCATCAGCTTTAAAGGCCGCTCATTCCTCTCCAAAACTCTTTATCGTTAAGTGCTAAAAATAAATATTAGTTTTTCCTCAATTTTATTTGGTTATAACTGGGGGTTATTCATCTTTTGATAATAACTGGTTTGATGCTTAAAAAGATGAGGCTTGAAGCTGGATTAACTCAGCGTCAGCTGGCTGAAATGGTTGGTGTCTCACAAGCTCACATAGCGAAGATAGAGAGTGGAAAGGTTGACCCTCGATTATCCACAGTGAACAAGATCCTGCAGATATTGACTAGCAGACGGGGGAAGAAATGCAGGGAAATAATGACGCGTGAAGTGATAACGGCAACACCGAAAGATAAGATAAGAAAGGTTGGTGAAGTAATGGTCAAGTATGGGATCTCGCAGTTACCTGTTGTTGATGGAAATAGGGTTGTTGGCATAGTAACTGAGGAGGGAATCGTGCGTAACTTAAGCCCAAATATAGCTGACGAATCTGTCGAAAGGATAATGGAGCCTACCCTTCCAACCGTATCCGAAGATACGGATGTAAGTGTGATAAGGCCGCTACTGGAGATGCATCCAGGGGTTTTGGTGACAAAGAAGGGGAAATTAGTTGGGATAATAACTCGCTCTGACCTTTTAAAAGTGATATGAGAGAAAAAGGATAGACTGAGGCTGAAAAATAAGCTTTAGGTAAAATGAACTATTGAATTTTATGGAATCTCAGTCTAAAGTCTTCTTTGACAACATTCAAGACAACATTCGTAACTGTTCGTTTAACGTAAGGCATAGACAATATCCTTTTAACGAAGGTGTTTAATCCATATGTATCCTTGAACCTGGCTATCACGGCTATATCAAAGTCCCCAGTTATATCGTACACTGAGACAACATTACCAATCTTAGCAATCTCATTTTCCACATCCACCAGGTGAGCTCCCTCAGCTTGAATGAAGATTATGGCTATCGTCCCATATCCAACCTTCGCCGGATCAATAAGCACAGTATAACCCCTTAAGATCCCTTTTTCCTCAAGATTTTTAACACGGTTATACGCTGTTCCAACCGATATCCCGAGCTTACTGGCTATTTTACTAAAACTCATCCGTGAATCTTCTTGCAGTAACTTGATTATCTGAAGATCTAACTCATCAACCTCAATGAATTGTGGCGCATTCATTTTACAACTCTCTTCTGAACATTTATTCAATAAAAGTTAATTTATTTAAAAGTTTCTCAAAATTAACAAAAGATTTATATGTGAGTATGTAATAAATCAACAATTCATTGAATGATTGGTGAAAACATTTGGGCTGCGCTAAATCATTTAATGAGGAAACTAGTAAAGCTATTGAAATCTTAAAAGCGAATAGAATTCGATGGGTACACTCAACATTTGTCGATATCCGAGGGCTAATGCAGGATGTAGTTATCCCTGCAAGAGAGTATATTGAGGGGAACGCCTTCACATCCGGCATAGGCTTCGACGGCTCCTCGATTAGAGGCTTCAAATCCATAGA
>CAZGXE010000092.1:0-3766 GCA_964529605.1 uncultured Candidatus Bathyarchaeia archaeon
CGCGCGCGACCACAAATTGGATCTGTGCAGGTTGTCATACGCTGGCTACTGGAATAGTTAAAATTGTCCTTAGTTGATTGATAAATTGGTATCCTATTCGTCGTGTCTTTATGTAAGCAAGTTCTCTAGAAACGGCAAATATCCAGAAGAACTTATTGATCTTGATCCATTTTCTTTATGATACCGAACATCGGTTTTTGGTCAACATACATCAGTTTTAAAAAGCCTTCAGGTAAGCTAGAGATCTGGTTATGGTTTCCATACGCGCGCAAACTTAAGGATTAAGACCTTATTAACGAAACGTATGTTGTCGTGAAAGGTTATGTGTCTGCGAAATATCCTACAGGGAAAATAAGTACGCTTACTCTCGTGTGATCTCGAGGCCAAACCGTTCCCACGAGAACCCAAGAGCCAAACATCTCAACATCACTGAACCCTATAGCCGCTGACTCCAACAATTTGCACCACTCGCCATTATTAAATACCATCATCTTGCCACCTATAGGTCTGTAATAGGATCTGGAGCCACCGCACACCCACAAATAGTCAAACCACCAGTCTTTTCCAACATTTCCGCCTGAACTGAACAGTTTGATAGGATGGATACCGCCTAAATCATATTCGCGAATGAACATTCCATCCGAAAAACGATACAATGACCCGCTACTTGCTCCTACAATCACTCCAAGCTCGCCGTTCACTGTAACACTTTCAAACCCCTCTTCAGAATACAATCCATATTTACGCCAATCTACCCCATCAAAAACCAGCAAATTCGCATACACTTCATCCGCAAAGATCATCCGCTCCCCATGCTCCCAACAACCAGTTGCTATATACAACTCGCCAGACCAACGATTCGCACTCATAAAAGCAGGGGTACCCACACCCTTCTCAATATGAATCAGACTGAACTCCAAACTATCTGGATCCACACTGAAAACATAAGTGTCTATCCCTGAAACACCGGCACAGTATATTTTTGTTTGATACACTTCGGAAGAATAGAATTCGCTGATGTGAAGGCATTCCTTAAAACTCCATTCATCGCCATCGAAACGAATCCCGCATCCCCATGTACTTCCATCACTGTGCATGGTGTAACCAAAAAAGTAAAGCTTATCGTTAAATATCAGCCCTGACCATGCACCTCCACGCCATCTGTACTGGGGATGAGGCTCTGAATCCCACACAAAAGCCACAGTCCAATTTTCCCCGTCGAAACTCCAAATCTCACCAACCGGAGCAATAACAGCATACACCCTCCCCCTGTATGTCATCAAAGTCATTACCTCCAAGATGCGCATTCCGTCCAAGCAATTAGGATCAGGCGAACCAGCGTCTTTTAAGCAATCATATATGAAAACATATTCTCGCCAATTCTGCCATGAAACAGCATTAACTCGCCCTAAACTACGCACGGAAGCTGAATTGAGACCTCCGATGTTGCCTGTTTTATGGTCAATAGAGAGGAAATATGTAGAGCCTAGGAACCCGATGATAAGCAATACTACTGAGGAAGTAGCAAGCGCATCAATTCTTGAAAACATTAGTTGTAATACCCCCTGCTTTTCCTAACTGGTTGCTAAATGGCGCTTATAAAATTTATGAAATGACAAGCTGAATCCTTGGAATTTGCAATTTCGATTCAGAATTGTAATAGAGAGATTAGTCCATACTAGACTACGGAATCCACAAAAACAAATCTGGAACAGAAGACTTTGAAACCCTCATCGCCACAGCAAAAACCATCAACCTAACACTAGGCTGGAGCATCCTCAAAGAAGCAAAAATGCACTAAAACATAATATAGAGATACTGAATAATATTTATAGTGATGAGAAATTTTGAACCCTTGGAAATCTTAGTAAAGGATTTTGTTAACATTTATAGAGATGTCCCTGACATAATGTTAGACAAGGAACTTCAACCTCGATTCTGGCTTCGTATTCCTCCCACAACTATTGATGAAAAGAAGGAGGTAGCTCACTGCTTTCTCTTATGCGCTTCAATAACTGAGACAGCGGTTATAGGGAACTCGAGAAATGTTAGAATTCTACTTCACTATCTTTATAATACATGTGGAAAAGACTTATACACAATACAGAATGAGCCGAGATCCAGGGATATGATCAGAGAGCAGGAGAAGAAGTATAGGTTTTTCAGCCCTTTAGGTGAGAAAAAGGATCAAATCCTGGGTGTTTTGGCTTCTGTGAACAAATTTGTAAAAGAAAAGCGGGAGGCGACTTAGTAAAATATAGCGCAGATATGGCGTCAGAAGGCAAAAAGCCTCGCGGCTTTGTGGAGATTCTGGGTAAAAATGTGAGAAGGTTTGGCGGTGCCCAGAAAGGGAAAGCCTGGTTGTATGTGAGATGGATGGTTAGGGATCTTTTCGTACCATTAACTATGCCGACAGTAAGAGTAGCTGTGGCACTAAATTTAGTTAATGATAAAAATTCTGAGCATATATACTCTGCTGAAAAGATTAAACGATGGTGGAAGGATCATGATGCAGTTCACGAAGCATACGTGAAGATTAAGCAATATGCTGAAACGCTATTTCCGGACGACCATTTAAAAGTTGACTACCCATTTTTCGTCCTTGGGAGTGGCTTAGTTGTTTCGAGCTAACAAGAGAAGCTTTGCGTAAGCATATTTCATTTTTTAAAGAAGTGTACGAAAAGTTCAGGAAGCCTCCATTTCAATACATTGTGCAAAAAGAACATGAATGGGGGCTGGGACCGGGTTATTTCGAAGAGACCGTCGCCAAAAGCTTGGAAGCGCATGATATTCGTATCGAGTATGAACCCCCTTAATTCAATTTGCCCAATAATTTAACTTACACGCCTGATTTCATTTACCCAAAAATAGTCAACGGGAAGAAACTGTTTTTAGAACCCCATGCAATGGATGAAGACTTGAAAAACGCTCTTATGAAGTACTCTTTGTTTAGAGAAACGTATGGGAAATACTGCGCCATAGCGCTAATAGTTCCGGAAAATATGATGAATTTCGTCAAACAGGAAGAGAAAGCTTATGATTATCTATGGAGTAAAAGTAATCTTTCCAAAGAGTTGGAATCTCTTGAAAAATGCGCCAAGAATGACAACAATGCCCTTTAGCAAAAAGCCTGTACTGTTAGTGTCTCTTAACAGAGCATGAATCTTGAAGTTTTAAACTTTCAACTCCGCTTACATCACCTTAAATTTGGTTTTTTCGTTAAATTACGCTTTTATAAGGCTTTATTTTTTAGTGTGAGGGTGGAATTTACGCATAAATTTACCAGTAAGAATCAAAGCGTCTCAACTCTTTCTGGACATGTGAATAGTGCACTCCTAACAGTGGAAAGATGCTCCAGTTTAAACTTGCTGGTCAGCATGGATTAGATTCTGAATCTGAATTGCCGATACTAACGATTCATCTTTCAACTTCATAACCATTTTATTTCAAGGTTTGAAACATGGAACGGGTGCTATGATGTGCCGAATATTGATAGAGTCACAAAGGGAAACTTAACTCTTAAAGTGATCATTTTAACTTTTGTCATAGGCGTTTCTGGATTAACCTTTGGAATAGGCCACGTTTACGGTTTGACAATAACAGAGCTACATATATCTGACATCTCTGCTACTAGAGCCACAGTATATTGGGAAACCGATGTACCTGCAACTAGCCAAGTGGAATACGGCGAAAGCATTGACTGCAATTTCACTACGCCGTTAAATGAGACGCTTTTGACGTATCATCAGGTTAGGTTGAGCGGTCT
>CAZGXE010000092.1:3776-4624 GCA_964529605.1 uncultured Candidatus Bathyarchaeia archaeon
GAAATCCCGGGACGCTTCTAACACTGAAGCAGTATCAGAAATCCACTTTTTCAACACAACCGGTTATGAAGCCCCACCACAAGTAAAAGAGGTAACATTCACCAATTCAACATATAAGTCGGTTCTAGAGAAGCCGACAGGATGGTTTGAAACAGGGCAAGAAGCAGACATTGTCCTAAACTGGTTTGGGTTCGACAATTCTGGAGGCCCATTAATGTTTAACCATCCAGGAGCAGTTGCAACTGATGGCACCCATCTTATTTTAGCAGACACATGGAATAACAGAGTGCTGATATGGAATAGTTTGCCGGAGGGTAATGAACCGCCCGATGTGGTTTTAGGTCAGAAAGACTTCTATTCAAATGACCCTGGAATTGGTCCAGATAAGTTCAACTGGCCAGTTGGAGTTGCCACAGATGGAGAACGCTTGTTCGTGGCAGACACTTACAATAACAGAATCATGGTCTGGACTGAGTTTCCAACAGAAAACGGAGAGCCAGCAGACATTGTTCTTGGAGCACCAGACTTCTACACAAGAGGCGATTTAACGGCACCAAAGCAAACAATACTTTGGCCGTGGGCTGTTTGGACTGACGGACAAAAACTTGTTGTAACAAGCACGGCATCAGCTTCCGTTCTAATATGGAACAGCCTCCCAACCGAAATTAATCAGCCAGCAGACATCATTCTAGCATGGCCGGAAATAGATTTTGGAACTCCCAGAAGTATCGGATCGGACGGCGAACACCTAGTAATAGGAGATCATAACGCACACATAGGAGATCAAGACGTAGCTGGAAACTTCTTCTGGAGAGAATTCCCAACCATCGATAATGAAACATATGATT
>CAZGXE010000093.1:0-4615 GCA_964529605.1 uncultured Candidatus Bathyarchaeia archaeon
TCGACGGCTCTAACATTCTCAACATGGTCATGTAACTTTGACTGCCCATGGTGCCAGAACTGGAATTTATCTAAAAATATGCCGAACCTTACTAATGTTAACTATTATTTACCTGAAGATATTGTCGAACTAGCCTTTCGAAGCAATGATGAGGGATTGTGTGCTAGCTTCCAAGAACCTACGCTTCTAACGGACTGGAACATCAACTTATTCAGAATAGGATGTGTAAAGGGTTTATACGCCTGTTATGTTTCAAACGGTTATATGACGCTTGAGACTTTAAGAGTTCTACGCGAAGTTGGAATGGACGGGTTAAAGATTGATATCAAAGGCGATTCTGAAGTTTATGAGAAATTCTGCGGCGGAATCAACGTCGAGAAGATTTGGAGGAATGTGAGAGAAGCAAAGAAGATGGGTTTTCACATTGAATTAGTGAATCTGATTATTACCAGTGTAAATGATGAGGAGGAATGCTTAAGATCGGTAATTGAGAGAGCGCTTAAAGAGGCTGGTCCAGATGTACCTATCCACTTCACAAGATATTATCCAGCATACAAATTTGATAAGCCAGCGACGAGCATAAGAACTTTGGAAAATGCTTATGAGATGGCTAAGGAAATGGGCGTTTTATACCCTTACATAGGTAATGTTCCTGGACATAGGTATGAGCACACTTACTGCCCAAACTGCAATGAACTTCTTATAAAACGATACGGATTCAGGGTTGTGCGCTACAATCTTACAGAAGATAAACGATGCCCAAAATGCGGCTTTAATCTAAATATGCGTGGAAAACCTATTGAAAAGAATTTTCTAATATAAAATAGATATAAAAAATGACTCTAATGTTAATCTACATAAAATAAGGAAGAAAAACGCATATTTTCGGATTAAAAATTAATCCTTGAAAGAATAGAAAATCTTAACGATCGGGGTCGACAGAATTTCTCCATGAGAAGATGGTTTTTAGTCGTTTAAGATAAATCAATAGCAATTAAAAGGGTTTTATTCTATTTGATTCTAAGATAATTTTAATTACATGGTTAGAAATTTCGTCCTTTTCTAAATTAATATCATTCTCTTGTTTATCATTGAAAAATGGACTAATTTTCTGCAATAAACTCTGCATTTCTAGAGATACCGCTCTTAAGGTCTTCTATTCTATGGTCATAATGCATTCTTCACCATAATCCGTAATCACTTTCACATAGCCTCTCAGTTCCTGGTCAACTTTAGGGTCACCCGTATCCACTCTGAGATTTCTTAAACTTTTTATCTTATGTTTTGTGGCTATGATTATCAGGTTCTTTACACCAACCTTACTTATCACTTTTGGACTTATCTGCTGATTTCCCCTACCGAATATGAAACCCTGTCCACCTATCGGTGTGACAACTATCTTAGCCTTTTTACCACGAATATTTTTAAGTATCTCCCTCTCATTAGCATCATACTTTATTATTTTACCATTAAAGAGCAAATCCACACCTAGAAGAGTTTTCTTCTCATCTAAAAGAGCCGCTATTGCCCGCGTTGTAGTTCCAGGCCCAAGGATATACACAGTATCAGGCTCCATAATTCTCTCGATGAAATATAGTGCAATTGCCGCTTGATTATGCAATTCATCTTCTGTTAGGATACTGGCCTCTTTAGTTCCTTGGATTAGTTCCGGTTCATACGGAACCAGCATATAACCATACAATTTGGCTGATAATCGTCCGCTTCTAAACGACTCTTCATCAACATCCATCACCTCGGCTTCTTTTAAGGGGAGCCCTTCACATATAAATCGCATAACTACATTAGCTGCCGATTCAGGATTAACCGCGAAGACCGCACTATGCATTTTAACACCGCTTGGCACCCCTAAAACTGGCAAATTCATCCTGACAGCGTCCATTATGTCTCTTGCGGTGCCATCCCCTCCACAAAAGACAAGTAAATCCACGCCCTTTTTCATCATGGATCTGGCAACATCTTTAGTGTCATTGGCGGTTGTCTTCTTCCTTCTCAAACCGATCGCTGTATACTTAAAGCCAGCTTCTTGAGCTTCATATTCACCCATTAATCCTGCTCCAACAAGAAAATCAATTCTTCCATTCAGGGGCTTTAAGTGCGAAAGAAAAACTTTAGCCCTATATGGTGCGATCGGTTTAGCTCCAAGCGATAACGCTTTAGCCAGTATTTCCTTACCATCAGTTCCTTTAAGCCCAACGGATCCACCCATGCCAGCTATTGGATTAACAATTAAACCAACATTCTTCCTGGACTTCACTGATGTCCCCTCTTTCTATATCCTCTAAATCACCCTTCTATCTTTTTCTCCAACAATGTGATAAGATTTTGCTATATTTGCTGAGCTTTTGAGGACATGTTGATGCTTTTGTATCCAGACTTTAATGTGTTCTGATAATAAGTTCACGTTCTTTAAAACGCAATTGATTTCGTCTTTCAGATAGTGGACTTTTATTGGATACGAAAGCATCAACAAAAGTGATGAGTGGTTCTTTTTGGGATAGACCAATTTTCTATCCTTATAGGTGGTGGAAGTCTTCCAAAGTTGATATGAATGGGGTGTTTTGTACATATTATTTAGCCTTCCGGCCGGGTTTTTAATAAATGGAAGCGTTTTTCATCGTTTTGGACAGGGCATTATGTTAGAGGCCTCATAATTATGTTATGTCAAAGTTTTGGGTTAGAAAAATATCCGTCAATTTTGGGGGTTTCTATCTAAGATTTTATTGACCCGAAGTTTATATTGCTCTTCTCATTTCTATGAATTGAATAGTCATCAGCTCTATCTACCTGCTTAAAGACCCATCTATAAGGGAATTTAGCCGCTAACACGGCGATCTTCACGGGGTATGATTCAAATATGCTCAAGAAGTCAAATAATTTCTCAATCTGATCCTTTGGAAAGTATGCTCTTTCTGCATTTGGAGCTTTAACTTCAAATGCTATTATACAGTTTCCTTTTGTTGCAAATACGTCTGGCAATGGCTCTTTGCTTGGCGCTGAAACTGGAACCCTGACGGATCTAAAGCCTAACCCACGGAGTTTCTTCACAAGGTCTCTTTCAGCCTGATATCCGCGCCTTCTTATCCGTTTAATCTCCTTTATCGTTAGTAGTCTACCATGCCGCCCTTTGCCTTTCCGTTTACTCTTTTTAGCTAGTTCTCTTAGTGACAATGTTAGCTGCCCTCATTTCATTTCCTCAAGCGGTCTTATAGCCAGCCTTATTAAATCTATAAGCCAGTCTGAGAAGTTCCTTGCATTAGCATACTTCTGGTACTTCTTTTTGTAGGGAACCTTGGAGATCATATGCATCTTAAGCATCTTCCTTACATAATATTTAGCGGTCGACCTTGGAATTCCAGCCTCCCTCGCCAGATCACCGCTCGTAAAAACCATACTTAGACGTGAATAAGCTGTTATGACCTTTGCTGGGAAAGGCATGGACACATTTACTATCTCAATCAGTTCTTTATTTAATCGGGACATTTTTCAAACCTCTTTTTGGATGAAAAAATCATCCATTAACTTTATAAAACTTTTCAATAGTCCAGCATTATCTCCATATATGTTCTTCACATACGTGCATATTGAAAATAACGCCATAAACTTTAAGATTCTAATTATCCGACCGAGAAATTTTTTCCCCATAATAATTTATGCAATCACGAGAAATTTCACATGGTTAATTTAATAATCCAAAATAAAATTTATAATTCCAAATTTTTGAGAGAACAATTTTGGTCTTAATTATTGTCCTTGCTTTTTGTTGATGAAATCGTCCAAAATAGTGTAGGATATGTGGAAGCTGTTTATCTCATCGAGGTGAACTATTATGTTCTCGAGGAAATCCCTGAGCTGCAGGATTGGAACTATTGGTGTCTTTTCATAGAATTTGCGTTGAGCTGGTAAGAGCGACAAGATTATTGGAATAAAGTAGGCGTGCGACCATCCGCCAATGCCAATTTTATCTTTCATGCTTCCGGAGGCTTCAGCTAGGGCTCCTGTCCTTTCAATTTGGTTTTTCGCAGCTTTAATGCTTGCTGCTCCACTCCATTTTTGATGCCAATGTTTGCAGTCAGCCGATATAATTATTGGCTCTCTAAGTCCCAGTATGTCTATTTCCCATCTTTTCTTCAGCCATGTGAAGCGATAATTATTTTTCACCTTGAAACCATTGGCCTCAAAGGTCACTGTTGAAAACTTCTCAAACTCAGACCACGTTAAAAATCTTGCAGTCCGTTCAACATCCGCACCTAAACTGATAGCTTTTAGAGCTATTTTTAGACGTTGCTCACTGTTAATGATTATCTTATCATTCTCCAGCTCTAGGAGGCCCGCTCTGCAGAAGCTTTTGAGGTTCTCCCAGATTAATTCACGGGGTTTTCGGGATTCTTTACTAATCTCTTCCATTTTAGCATAGCCGTTCTCCACAGTTGTTTTCAGAATAGCGATTAAAATTTCTCTTTTGATATACATACTTAACCCAAATGGCAAATAGAACTCCATACTAAAAATGATGGAAATTTGTTGGGGGTGTTATCTTTTCTCAGTATACAGCCAATGCTTTTGTTGATGCTTTTGTATCCACTTGCACGTTCTT
>CAZGXE010000094.1:0-4555 GCA_964529605.1 uncultured Candidatus Bathyarchaeia archaeon
CAAAACCCTATTGCCCAGAGATCCGTAAAATTCTAGTAGAGAAGGCTGAGGAAATAGGCACTGTACATGACCATGCTGTTTACGTTTGTACTGAAGGACCGCGCTTTGAAACTCCGGCTGAAATACGTATGTTTAGACTTTTAGGCTGCGATATTGTAGGCATGACCGGCATCCCCGAAGCTGTTCTCGCAAGAGAACTTGGAATATGCTATGCAACCTTATGTTTTGTCTCGAATATGGCCGCTGGGATCTCTGATAAACAATTAACCTATGAGGAGGTATTGAAGGCATCGGAGATGATTATGCCGAAAGTCCGCAAGATCATAATGGAAACAATTGGATCTATGCCAAAAACTAGAAGCTGCCAATGCGCCCTATCAGCTCAAGTTAAATAAGCACGGTTTAGGAGGAAAGATCAGGTATGCTTAAGACTTTATTCTCTCTACTTGGCGTATACAAGATTTATGAGAAGTGGCTTTGGCATCAGATAAAAGATCAAAATAAGCCTGAACATATAGCCATAATATTAGACGGGAATCGCCGTTGGGCTCAAGAGAGCGGCCTTAAACCTTGGATGGGCCACTATTACGGTGCGGATAAAACCAAGAATGTTCTGAAATGGTGTCTTGATTTAAATGTTAAGAGTATAACTCTATATGCCTTCTCAACTGAAAACTTTAAGAGGCCGCCGGAAGAAGTTAAAAAACTCATGGAGCTCTTCAGAGAGAAGCTCCGAGAGATTCTAGAAAGCGAGGAAATACACAAGCATAAAGTTAGAGTTAAAGTTATTGGAAGGATTCATCTATTGCCCCTGGATTTGCAGGAGATGATCCGAAAAATCGAAGAGGAAACTAAAGATTACAATGAGCATTTTTTGAATCTAGCTATAGCCTATGGCGGAAGAGCCGAGATTGTTGATGCTACAAAAAGGATAGTCCAGAAAGTGATTGCTGGTGAACTCTCCTCTAAAGAGATAGATGAGAAGGTTTTTGAGCGGTACTTATACACATCTTTTCTTCCGAAGCAGGATCCGGATTTGATTATACGAACCTCCGGTGAGGAACGCCTTAGCGGTTTCCTACTCTATCAGTCAGCTTATAGTGAACTATGCTTTCTAGACGTTTATTGGCCGGAGTTCAGACGCATAGACCTCTTAAGAGCCATTAGGACTTATCAGAAGCGTAAGAGAAGATTTGGTAAATAAAATATGGAATACGTATGTTTATGCTCTTTTCTTTGCGCTCACAATAGATATGACATCCCCATCCTTAAGCACGTAGTTTTCCCCAAGCCTCCTTCTTGTTCGGGCATCTATGGCATATATGAAGGTTTCCCCAAGCTCCGTATGAATCATGTAAGCCAGCTCTCTAGCCGTTGTATTACTTGGCACAAGCCTTGCTTCCGGCAGAACTCTACCATAATGATCTGTAAGCTTCTCAGGGTCTTCAACCGGGTACACAACGATGATTTTCAAAAGGTTTTTGAACGCAGCGTTTATTGCATCCTGAATTCCGGTTGATCCGTATCGACGGAGAATTTTTTCTCTGATAGCTTTAAGCGCCTCTTTCTGTTTATCAGTAAGTTTTACCTGCTCGTTTATCTCAAAATCTGAGCTGCCGGGCACATACTTGATCAGCCTCTTCTCAGAAGCCTTCCTCAAGGCTAACTCAGCCTCAGCGCAGCATGGCACAACTAAATAGCCTGTCTCCTTAAGTCTCTCAAGATTCTCCTCAGCGAAGGGTAGATCCATCTTATTTGCAGCTATGAGCATGGGCTTAGAGATTCTCCTCAATGTGTCGACGAACTCTAGAAATTCCTCGTTACTCCATCTCCCAGGCTTATCGGGATTAAGTCCAGCAGTCTTTAACGCCTCAAGTATGTGTCTCCTCTTTATTGCTAAACCGCTCAGCCTCTCCTCAAGGAGCAGTGATAGATCGCTAGCTCTAGCCTCAACGGTTCTAGCAAGCCTAGCCCAGTCTCTTTTCAGTATCTGCGCAAACCACATAGTTAACTCCCTCTCTAAGAATTTTACGTCCTCTAGGGGATCATGCGCCCCTGGCTTTAGCACTCTGCCTTCAATATCCGTTGAACCTGATGCGTCAACCACATGTATGAGAGCGTCCGCCTTTCTAATCTCATCGAGAAATTGGTTTCCAAGCCCCCTACCTTGCCATGCGTCTGGAACAAGCCCGGCGCAGTCAATTAACTCAACCGGTATAAGCCTAACGCCCTCTACGCACACGGAATTAACCGGGTTATCCTTGACATTAAACTCTTTACATGCACATTGGGTTCTAAAGTAACCGATGCCTCTATTCGGTTTTATGGTTGTAAAAGGATAGCTTGCAATCTCAACCGTTGCTAGAGTTGCAGCGCTAAAGAATGTTGACTTACCAACATTTGGTTTCCCAACAATGCCGACCATCATGAAACTTGTTTTCCTCCAAAACATAATATGATAAATAAGCCTAAATGAGTCTTCTGGTTATTTCTCCACCATGATTTCTGCAAATTTATTTATTTAGTTCTCATAGAGATTAGGTTGAAAATGCTTGTTTAGGTGAAATAGCGGATGGAATATTCCATAGCAACCCTTGGAAGCCACTCTGCACTTCAGATACTGAAAGGTGCCAAGGATGAGGGATTCAAAACTATCGCCATATGTAAGAGGGATCATGCTTTTCTCTATAAGCATTTCAATGTTGCAGACGAGGTTATTGAAATATCGTCATACAGTGAATTCCACACTGTTGAGAAAGCGCTCATAAAGCGAAACGCCATACTGATCCCGCATGCATCCCTAATAGCCTACGTAGACCTGAAAGTAATCGAGAATATGAAGGTTCTCTACTACGGAAATAGAAAGATACTTTCTTGGGAGAGCGATAGAGAAAAGCAAAGAAAGTGGCTTAGGTGGGCGGGATTAAACTTGCCAAGAGTCTATGCCGACCCGTCCGAGATAGATAGGCTTGTCATAGTGAAGTTTCAAGGCGCTAAGGGCGGGCAAGGATACTTTCTGGCTAGAAACGAGCGGGAGTTTAAGCGTAGAATAGGGTCAGCAAAAGATTACACAATACAGGAATATGTGATTGGAATACCTGTTTACATCCACTACTTTTACTCGGTCATACGCAATGAACTTGAATTGATGGGTTTCGATAGGCGATACGAATCGAATGTGGATGGGATCGCTAGGATACCGGCCAGCCAACAACGTGACTTAAAAGTAACGTACACCATAGTTGGAAACTTCCCACTTTTGCTCCGCGAGTCTCTTCTACCGGAGGTTTTCAAGATGGGCCAAAGGGTTGTTGAAGCTTCAAGAGAGATCTGTAGTCCAGGAATATACGGCCCCTTCTGTCTAGAAACGGTTGTAACACCCAATCTGAAGTTCTATGTTTTCGAGATATCGGCAAGAATCGTTGCTGGAACAAACGTTTTCATGGAATCCTCTCCCTATGCACTCATCAAACATGGTAAGCCCATGAGCACCGGAAGGAGAATAGCCTTAGAGATAAAAGAGGCAATAGAACAGAAGAGGTTAAAAGAAATATTGAGGTAACGATAATGGTATTTTGGTGGTGATCCGCTTTGGCTATTGAGCGAAGTGAAATGCAGAAAGTTGTCTCAGAATACGATCCGGAGAAAATTACGATTGGCGTTTTAGGCTCCCATTCAGCTGAGGAGGTAGGCATGTCCGCTAAGGCCTTCGGCTTTCCAACAGTTGTCATCTGCCAGAGGGGCAGAGAATCTCTCTACGCCGATTACAATAAACATCTATTCGATCATGTAATCCTCCTAGACAAATTCTCCGATATGGTGAAAGAGGAAGTTCAAGAAAGGTTGCTGAAATTAAATACAATATTCATCCCGAACAGATCGTTCTCAGTTTATGTTGGCTATGATAATATTGAAAACGAATTTAGAATACCGATCTATGGGAACCGCTTTATCTTAAGAGCTGAGGAAAGGAATGCTCCACGAAATCAGTACTGGCTTCTTGAGAAAGCTGGCATAAAAATACCGAAAAAGTTTGATAAACCTGAAGACATTGATAGACTTGTCATAGTTAAGGTTCAGCAGAAGAAGAAGCCCCTGGAAAGAGCGTTCTTTTACGCTTCTTCACCCGAAGAATATTATAGAAAGGCGGAAGAACTCATCAGAAATGATGTGATAGATGAGGAGGGGCTGAAGAAGGCTAGAATAGAAGAATACGTTCTAGGGCAGAAGTTTAACGCAAACTTTCAAGGTTGGGCCCTAAAAGAATCCTTCGGAGACTTCGATTTTCTAGGCTTCGATGATAGGAAGCAAACAAACCTACATGGTGTGCTGAGTCTTCCGGCAAGAGATCAGCTTACGCTGAATGTTCCAATAAAAAACGAGGAAATAGGTCACTATGGTTTAACAATGAGAGAGTCAAAGAAGCCTTTAGTTTATGAGGCGGCTGAAAAATTTAGGAGAATATGCGAGAAAGAGTATTCCCCAGGCATGATTGGGCTCTTCGCGTTACAAGGCGCGGTTGCCTACGATGCTGATGACCCAGAACAGAAGAGGC
>CAZGXE010000095.1:0-4484 GCA_964529605.1 uncultured Candidatus Bathyarchaeia archaeon
TGAGCTTTACACGAGTTTAATGCCGGGTTTCACCACTGAGGCTTTTAAAGAGATCTCTGGGAGGGAGCCGATTATTGTTTCAAGGAAGAATCTTGAGGATGAGGATGGTAAATTGATTCTTGAGAAGGCTAGGGAGGGTAGGGTTGTCCTTCTGGTTCCCGGAGACCCTTTGATTGCGACAACCCATATAGCCCTTAGAATAAAAGCAGAGAAGATGGGTGTTAAAACGAGAATAGTTCACGGCGCTTCGATAATATCGGCTGCTGTGGGGCTCTCCGGATTGCAAAATTATAGGTTCGGTAAAAGCGTGACCATACCATTCCCAGAGGATGAGCGGTTCTCCCAGACACCCTACACGGTCATAGCCGAGAATAAGGTGAGAAACCTCCATACGCTCTGCTTCCTAGATATCAGAGCCGAGGAGAAAAAGTATATGACCGTTAGAGAGGCTCTGGAAATTCTATTATTGTTGGAGAAAAATAATAAACGGAACATTATTGGGGAGAGAAGCCTAGCCGTTAGCGTTGCGAGGGCAGGTTCAAATGACCCCGCCGTGAAAGCGGATTCCGTTGAAAACCTCATGGGATTCGATTTCGGCAATCCGCCCCACATCCTCATAATCCCGGCGGAAACCCTCCATTTTATGGAGGCTGAAGCCCTGATCACTTTGGCTGATGCGCCTGAATGGATTAGGGAGATGATTAAATGACTTCCGCAAGGAAGATGGCGTTAAAATACATCCTCAAGACGGAGAAAGCCCTCAAGAGACTGAAGACCATGAGTAGCCCAGTTCTTATTGAAGTTTCTCTTGTGAAGGAAGTTATTGAGGAAGCTGAAAGATACTTTAAGGATGCAAAATATTATTTGGAGAGGAAAGAATATCTGATTAGTTTAGCCTCGATCACTTACTGCGAGGGGCTTCTCGACGCTTTACGGATGCTCCATCTCATCAAACTCGATTGGTAGGTGAGGGAAATGATGGATGAAAAGAAGCATAAAATTGTTCTGGCTGAAGGAACATTCGACCTTCTCCATTATGGGCATGTATATTATCTGACGAATGCGAAGAAGGCGGGTGGCGAAGACTCAAAATTAATAGTTATCGTTGCTAGAGATAAGACTGTTGAGAAGCTGAAGGGGAGAAAACCGATAATCCCGGAGGATCAGCGTAGGGCTATTGTTGAGTCGCTGAAGGTTGTTGACGAAGCAATATTAGGATATGAGGAAATGAGCATGGCTAAGGTTCTGGAGAAGATTAAGCCGGACATAATAGCGTTAGGATATGATAAGGAGCAGATGGAGAGGGAGCTTAAGAAGTATATAAGGGATAATAATCTTAAGATGGATGTCATCAGAATAGGCAGGTTTAAAGGGAAGGAGCCAAGTAGCTCATCTAAAATAAAGAAGAAGATAATTGAAGAATATCAAAGCCGAAGCAACCCTGTGGCGTGAAACGGAAACCGCCTGGTTTTTTATAGAGAATCCGCTTAGAAGAATTTGACATCATTCTTTAAAAAATCACCCTAGCCAGATCGGTTTAGAACCTCAAAATGATTAGGGAATGAGGTTCTTCCTAAGCAATTACGTGATGCGCATAACAACTAAGTAAATCTGGGCATAATAAGAAGATTATAATGTTTTCTAGAATCTTCTACTACTCAAGGATAAAGGTGATGTGGATGTCAAAGTTTACCAAGAACTGGGATGCTCCAAAAACCGGATTCAAGGCTTTAATCAAGCCTGACCTACCTTTGAAACATAAAATTGAATTGGCTGCAAGACGTGTTGAGGCTCAAGTTCAATATTTAAACGGCGCCATACATATGCTGACAGATAGGGATAAGAGGTTATTCCAGAAGGTTGTTGATGCTTACTCCAAGCATGACTTACAAAGGGCAAGCGTCTACGCGAATGAGCTGGCTGAAATCAGGAAGATGATAGGCTTCATGATGAATGCTGAACTAGCCTTAGAAAGGGTTGCATTAAGGCTTAGAACGGTAACTCAGCTAGGTAATGTTGCAGCCACCCTAGCCCCAGTTGGCAAGGTTCTCCAGAACATACGTACCGGTGTAGCCAGCCTCTTCCCTGGGGCTGAGCGTGAGCTCGGTGAGATAAGTATGCTGCTGGATGAGGTGATGGTCGAGGCGGGTCAAACTACCGGCATGGCGCCGGACTTCGAGGTTGCCGGTGAAGAGGCCCAGAAAATCCTTAATGAAGCGGCTGTGATCGCTGAGCAGAGAATGAAAGAGAAATTCCCGGAGCTGCCAACATTAAGGTCTTCCTCAGAGGAAATCGGAGAGTTTAAGTAGCCCAACCTAATCTCGCCATCTTCTCTTCCTTTATTTGCTTCCATTTCTGTAAATCGTAGGTAAGGGAAGTTTCTTACTTGCAGTCATGTTATTGTAATTCTTTAAATTGTTAAATGAAATACTTCATTTTAAGGCGTGTCCAGATGAGAATCGGCTTCCACATGTCGATTTCCGGCTCCGTCGACAGGGCTGTTGACAGAGCATTAGAAATCGGATGTAACACGCTTCAGATATTCACAAGAAATCCGCGTGGATGGAAGGCTAGGCCGCTTAGGAAGAACGAGATTAGAGCCTTCATAAGTAAGATTGAAAGAAATGATGTTAAACCGGTTTTCAGCCACATGCCCTACCTATCAAATTTAGCCTCGCCGAAAAATGACGTATACGCGAAATCTATTGATGCCCTCATAACTGAAATGGATAGATGTGAAATGCTTAAAATCCCCTATTTAGTAACCCATCTTGGAAGCCACCTTGGCTACGGAGTCGAAATAGGTTTAGAAAGAATAATTAGAGCCATAGATAAGGCTTTTTCAGTCACTGGTGAAAGAGTCACTCTCCTCCTTGAGAATACTGCTGGAACAAGAAATAGTATAGGCGGATCCTTTAGGGATCTCCAGTACATAATTGAGCGGACAACCTATCCCGATAAGATTGGGGTTTGCTTTGACACATGCCACGCCTTTGCAGCCGGCTACGACCTAAGAACCGAAGAAACAATAAAAGAGACAATAAGTAAGATTGATGAATCCATAGGATTTAATAAGCTTAAGCTAATTCACCTAAACGATTCCCGCGGCGGACTTAACTCCCGTATAGACCGACATGAACATATAGGTTTAGGGAGAATTGGGGAGGAGGGCTTCAGAAATATTTTAAGAAGCAAATTAGCGGCTCTACCGCTAATACTTGAAACTCCAAGAGATAACCGAAGGAGCGATCTAGAAAACCTGATAAAGGTGAAAGCTCTGGCTGGAATCAGATGATTTTAGAGAGATCCAGCTTCTTTATTTGACTATCTTATATCCCTTTTCTGACCGTACTGTCTAGGTCGCTCCATATTTTTCCTCCATTTCTCAAGGAATAAGCCGTCTACATCAATTTCGACTCCTTGAGTCTTTTCCACAAGCCCGATGAAATCTAAGATATAAAATATTACATCAATAAGTTCTTCGCTGATAGCTTCCCAGTCCTCTCCTTTTTTATAGGCGTTTGCCGCCTCCCCTAACTCAACAAAAGCCCATAGAAGCTTCTGCGTTAGAGCCCTCTCATCATTTGGGAATCCCTTAGCATCCACAAGTTCTCTAACTAGCTTTTTTGCTTCATTAAAGGTGCAGCTCATCATGGTTATATTCAGCCTCCAATAGGCAGAGTTTTCTCAGCTATCACAATTTTAGAGCATTCCCACGGGTTTCTTAAGGAACTCGATAATTTCTTCGATCTCCTCAAGTTTCCCCTTCAGCGTGGAAATCTTATTCTGCAGGGGACTGCAAACCCTAATGTATTCTTCCTCACCTATCTCACCGAGATTGTAGGCGATTGTAGCCCTTTCAACCTCAAGCCTCGTCTTCTTGATTTCCTCCCGTATTTGGCTTGAGTAGGGTTCTAAACCTATTGTCATAGATCTCAAGGTTTTAAACTTTTCATTAAATAGAGCGAGATACTTCCGTCTAAATTCATTATATATTTCCTCTGTGAGCTTACCCTTCTGTGAATCCAGAATCTTAAGCTTTCTCCTAAGATCCTTTATCTGGCTAATTACGTTTCTCACTTCCTCTAGGATCTCATCCATGGTTTTCCGTTTCTTTGGGGCTTCCCTAACAATCCTCATTTTAAGCTGCATGTCACGCCATGCTGAGAAGCCGATCATCGCGGCCTCTAAGTCACGGAGTATCTTTCTAATCTGCCCATAAGTTCCATAAATCTTTGGGAAAGCTATTGACAATGTTAGAATATCTCTTTTCCTTTCACCTCTCAAGGTGCATGGTATTAAAACGCTTTGTCCAGATCCAGCAGCGACAAACGATACGTTGAATGAACCGTCTCTGCGAAGCTGCCCTCTAATAGAGTGGTGGTCCACTAAGGACGGCGGCGTCTTTCTAAGGGTTTCTTCAACATACTCATAAAGCAATTCCCCATTCTGCACGCTCTCCCTTATGGGTAAAATGAAGACGA
>CAZGXE010000096.1:0-4461 GCA_964529605.1 uncultured Candidatus Bathyarchaeia archaeon
AGTTGGAGCCGATCGATCACTTCAACACCAGTTAATTTTGCAAGATTATATATTTGGACAACTTTCAATTCATTGCCAAAGATCACTCTTTCAGCTTTAAGATCACTAACCATCTGAGCTAGCTCCCTTGCTTTCCCAGTTCCTATATGGTATCGTGGATGAGGATGCCTAGTCTGTTCAAGTGAGCCGACAATCTCGTATTCTGCTGCTTCAGCTAAGCTTTTGAGTTCATCTAAGCCGGATTTTTCAAATGGGTCTCTACGATAGACTATTATTGCTCTCGTCCCCGCGCTTCCTCCCCCTGCTATTCTTTAAGTGAACTATCTCTCCTAAAGTAACTGTTCTTTTAGGCTTTACTGTTGGAATATTTCTCTCCCCCTCAGAAACCTTAGTTAGCAGCTTTATTTTGAGGGCGTGCTCAAGCTTAGCCGCCAGCCTAAAATCCGGCACAATCTTCTCTCCTTCAATCTTCTTTATGACGGATTCCTTTTCTTTAATCTTTTTGCCCAAATCCTCCAGGGTTAACCCTAGCTTCTCCCTAGCCCGTCTAACTATGGGGCCGTATCCCTCCACAATCTCAATATCCCCGTGAATCCCCGTTGTAATGCTATTCACTTTCCTTTTTAAAGGGGCACCTACGCTTATGCCGCTAACCCTCCTCACTGGAGTTTTCAGTTTGGGGGCTTCAGGTTCAGGTGTCCAGTAGCCTGAGCCTAGTTTTGCGCATTCCCCGCATGTGACCATCTTGGCTCCTTCAATGATCACTCGGTGGGGCTTCCCTACTATTTCACGCCCGCAAACTTCACATTGCAAACTGGGAGCACCTGCTATCCAATAATATATACATGTTACATGTTATTTATTTCCGTCCATAGACTTAAACATTAACGTTGCTAAAGCTTAATAGCATCCTTCAATGCTCAGTAATCTTGAGAGAGGATTCTCATGTTCAGTGAGGGCTTCGCTTTGGAGCGGATAAGGAAGATAGCCGACTACCAGTTTGGTAGGGGGATTGGTGAAAAACTTTTCCCGGATGATGTTGAGATAATCTTCTCTAAGAGAACCCGCAAAATAAAATATGTTAAGCTTAACGGGGTTCTTTTGGCAACCTTAAATCCTCTCAATGGACTCTTCGCTTTAACAGTAGAGGGAAGTAGAAGAATTTTAGCCGCTATGAAGCCTAAACGTTTGTGGGTTCAAATCAAAGAGGAGGCAGTTCCATTCGTTGAGAAGGGAAACGATGTGTTCGCTAAACATATTATTGACTCAGACGATGAGATCCGGCCGAAAGAGGAGGTCATAGTCGTAGATAGTAGAGGTGAAGTTGTCGCCGTTGGCAGAGCCCTTCTATCGGGTGTGGAGATGAAAGCCTTCAAGAGGGGTGTGGCTGTTAAGGTTCGCAGGGGAAGAGGCGAAGATTAAAAAGGAGAAAGCAGATTAAATTATGAGATGAGTGTACGGCGAGGGATTAATGGGATGCGAAGGATAAGCCCACGGGAAGCTAGAAGACTTATGCAGCGTATGGGCTTAACCATGACCCCCCTAGACGTGAATGAAGTAGTGCTCAAAACCAAAGATAAGGAAATAATAATCGAAGAGCCTGAAGTAGCTGTTCTAGAGATTCAAGGGCAGAAAATGTTCCAGATATCCGGTGGAAAAATGTCTGAGAAACCCCTAGAAAGGAAGATTACGATCCCCGAGGAGGACGTTCAACTCGTCGCCCAGCAAGCCAACGTAAGCCTAGAAGAAGCACGAGCAGCACTTGAACAGACAAACGGCGACCTAGCGCAGGCGATACTGCTCCTAAGCCAAAAATAGATCTTCACTAGCTTTAGTAGAAACCGCCTATTTTCTCAATACCTCTCAGCGTCCCTTATACACAAAAAAACTTTAGGCGAATTATCTAAGCACAAAGGAAACGGAACAAAGATTGTTGCAGCAACAATTTTTTGAAATAGCTGGTAGTGGAAGTATCTGAAAAGCCAGTTAGCTTTTTTGTGCGGAATCCGTGAAAAGTGCTGCATGAATATTAAAAAATAAGAATGTTTTATATCTCAACTGCAGAAACGATCTTTCCTGCTTTTTCAGCTATTCATAAACAATGCTTTCGTTTCGTAACATCTTTTTTATGTAAAAGGGATCTTATAGCGCAACTATTTCTCTAGCCGAATTTTCCTTATTACCTCTGAAACCTTTAGGTTAGGCTCCACCAGAACCTTCCTTATATGATGGTATTCAAGTATTTCTGAGACGCTTGGACCCATAACCAGCCACTAACACAAAATTCACCTTAAGATCCACTAGTGTTATTGCTGCGATAGGTCCGGAGCCATGTTCATATAAGACTCCAGGATTATCAATAACCTGTACACTCATAATCCTACCGTTTTCCATCTCCACTGGTGAAAGTTTTAGCCTTACCAAAAACTTCTGAAACAGTATCCTCTAAACCAGCATGACCCTTTGTTGGAACAGCCACTCTTATCATCCTTCTTTCACCCGAATTATTCAAAAAACAAAAAATTGGGGGAGATTATTTTGATGCGCTTCGCAATGGGCCCTCCTCTTCCACCCGGCGGCCCTCTGTTTATTCGATGAATCATTGCAGCCGGCGCTCCGCATTTCAGACATTTCGGCGGCTTCGAAATTCCCCGCGGCACCTCTATTATTTGCCCGCAGTTACCACATTGGAAACGTTTCATCGGTAAAGTCAATGTTTTTCACGGTCCCATTGGTTGGCTTCCGCCCTTTTCAAGCATTTCTCTCAACTCTCTTATTCTAGCCTCTACATCACGGATTCCCTGCTCTATGCTGGCTTTCTCATCCTCAAGCTCCCTCTTATAATCTTCTAGGGCTGCCAACTCATCCTCTGGAGACTGCGGCATCGGCGGATACATTGGAGGAGGATAAGCATATGGGAATTGCGGTAGATACCCACGCTGTGGAGGCGGAGGCTGATAGGAGTATTGTTGTTGCGGAACTTGCACAGGCGGCGGATAAGCATAGGGGTATGGAGGCGGATAACCCCGCCAGCGCCGCCACCTTCCATATCCTCTCGACGCCATTTTCCACTTCACCCCTCTCATCAGTATAGCGGAGGCCAATATGGGTAAGCGTAGGAAGCCCAAGGTAGCCCATACCAATACTGCGGATAAGCCCACCACAATCTTGGAAGCCATGGGAACCTTGCGCAAACCCGCGGATTATAGTATGGGTAGGAGGGTGAAATCGGTAATTGCTGAGCTAACCCTAAATGATCTTTCCCCTCACCCCTCAAACTAGCCGGAAGCCCATCAATATAATGTGATTAGTAATGTTTTTATACTCTTAACCGATTGTTCTCGGTTATTTACGCACATTTAATTTGGTGTGGAGGAATGTAATTGGCATATTTAGCGCAGACACGTAGTGGGCAACCAATACTCATCTTAAAAGAGGGATCCTCAAGAATTAGGGGTAAATCGGCTCAGAAGAATAATATAGCCGCCGCCATATCCGTCGCCGAATCTGTCAGAAGCACACTTGGTCCACGGGGCATGGATAAAATGCTCATCGACGCAACAGGTGACATAACGATAACTAACGATGGGGCGACTATCCTCAGCGAGATGGAGATTGAACATCCCTCAGCGAAGATTGTTGTTGAAGTCGCTAAAACACAGGATAAAATGGTTGGTGATGGAACAACAACGGCCGTAATATTGGTTGGAGAATTACTTAAGAACGCTGAGGAGCTACTCGACCAGAACATTCACCCCTCAATAATCGCTAGCGGATATAGAAAAGCGGCGCGGAAAGCCCTTGAATTTCTAAATAAAATCTCGATTCAAATAAGCCTAAATGACAAAGAAACCTTAAAGCGCTTAGCCATAACAGCGATGAGAAGCAAGATTGTCGATGCAGCTAGAGAACGCCTCGCCGAGGTTGCGATTAGAGCCGTTAACCAAATAATCGAAAAAAAGGGTAAAAGCTTAGTCGCCGACGTAGACAACATCCAAATAATTAAGAAGGTTGGGAAAAGCCTCCTTGAAACCGATCTCATTAAAGGGATAATCCTAGATAAAGAGGTCGTCCATGAAGGCATGCCGAACCGCATTGAAAACGCTAGAATAGCACTCATAGAAGCCCCCCTAGAGATCAAAAAAACAGAGTTTAATGCAGAAATAAGAATGAAAGACCCCTATAAGATGAAGGCCTTCCTAGAATACGAAAACAAAATGCTCCGCGAGATGGTTGGGAAAATCAGGGATGCCGGCGTAAATGTTGTTATATGTCAGAAGGGCATCGACGATATGGCCCAGCATTTCCTAGCTAGAGAGAAGATTTTAGCTGTTAGACGCGTGAAAAATTCCGACATGGAGAAGCTAGCTAAGGCAACGGGCGGGAGAATAGTCGCCAGTCTAGCCGATCTTAAGTCTGAGGATCTTGGTTATGCTGAGTTGGTTGAGGAGCGTAAGATAG
>CAZGXE010000097.1:0-4402 GCA_964529605.1 uncultured Candidatus Bathyarchaeia archaeon
AATGGATTAAGGGTTATAGTTAGGGAGGGTAATAGATTTAATAAGGCCAAGATCCCGGCCAAAATTTCCCTCAGAAATCTTTCACCCCTCAACACTATTCATTCTCCAATCTCCTTCTTTTATTCTAGTCTACGATTTTTAGGCATTTTCTCTTTCTCACAGTGAAACAGATGCCTAAATGTTGGTAGAGTGGAACTTTGACTTAAAAGTTTAATCTTCATCTTTTCTTTGGAAACCAAATTGTTAATTTATCTCAACCTTATGCCTCATGAGAAAGTAAAGAGCCATTATTCTTCTTCAAATTTATCGGGCGTTATATAACGGCCAAAACATTTCTTAGCCTTAATCAGGCGTTCGGCTTGTTGTTCCAATATTCGGAAAACCTCCTCCGGTGCATTAGAAACCTTTTTCATCCAGAACTCTTTCACCTGCTCAATTTTGCGCAGATTTTCGGGAACGCGGATGGTGAATTGCTTCTCATAATCTTCTTCCGCATATTCTTTGTTTAATACTTGCCTAAAGAGTTTAGCTAAGTCCTCATATTTCGGTATTAAACCTGTGGGAGTCCTTATTGCGCTCACATCATTATGCACACGGAGCTCTATCCACTTTATCCACACATGCTTATCATGCCGATTATTCAGAAAGTCACCGGTTTTCATATCACGTAGGAAGTAGTTAGCTCCAAAAATCAGAGGCTGCTTCTCAAGTTTTCTGCCGAATTCCAAGCAGTTATTTATATATTGACCAAGCGGAATGGAAACGAAATCTTGAATGCTCATCACGTTTATTTCATACTTACCCTTTTCCTCAGTAATTGCATAAGTTGTTTCTGTCTCTAACGATGCCCCATACGCAATTATCCCATGCTTCCAACTGAATCCTTGCTGTATAGGAACGTAAGCCCTATAATCTCGGCCACCGTAAATTATGGCGCTTAATTCAACGCCTAGGGGATTATCCAGTTCTGGATCGCAGTTGGGTAGTGCTCTAAGGGAGATGGTGTAACGAGCATTCTCGCTGGCAGGAGGCACTTCTCTACCATTAGGCCCCCTCTTACCTTTATACCATTTCCCTGAAAAGTTTATTCCCTCCTCCGGCAGATTACATCCCATGCCTAGCCACCAAGGTTTAGCGTTCTTAACTAAGACATTGGAGAAGATGATCTCGTTTGGGCTGGTAAGTACCCGATAGAGTAATGGATCATCTCTCGGGTTTACTCCTTGAAGGATGCCGAAAATGCCTGCCTCAGCGTTTACAGCGCGACATCTTCCACTAATGTTGCGAACATAGGCAATGTCGTCAGCAAGTATGGTTTCTCCCGGGAGCATAGCGGTGGAAGTTTTACCGCACGCACTTGGGAAGGCTCCGGCTATATACGTTTTACGTCCTCCCGGACCGTGAACCCCCATTATCATAAAGTGCTCAGCAAGCCATCCTTCTTGATGAGCTTTACAGATGGCTAAGCGAAGCGCAAGTTTTTTGAAGCCCACCGAGTTACCGGCGTATTGAGTATTGACGCTATAGACAGTGTTCGTCAAATAATCAATGTAAATGCGTTTTTTATCATGCTCCATACTTATCATTCTTTCATCAAGTTTTCCTGAGGAATGTAAAGTTTTGAAGAACTCGGTTTTCGGGGTCATCTGAAGAAAGGTTTCGTAACCTTCCCGGTAGAGCAGGCTCACAGAGTGAGCCACATACCAGGAATCGGTGCACTCCATACATGGAATTGTAAATACGGAATTAGCTGGACCTAAAATTAGAAAACGTACAATCATTATGCGGTCGCTCATTGAATTCTTAAGTAAACCTAAAATTTCCCTCAACCCTTCATCACGGTCAACCTGTTTTAGAGCTGGGCTTAAATAGTCTCCTTTTGGAACAAGGAACTTGGTTACTTCGCGGTCTCTCCCTTGGTCGTAGTAACCGTCAAAGTGGAAAGTGTGGCCGGGGATAGATAAGGCAGCGCACTCTTCGCCGCTTGCAATCGCCATATGCTTAATGCATGCAATTTCATCTGGGGTGTCGCTACAAATGAAAATCTCCTTTGGATTACAGAGTTCCGCAGCTTCAGCGATAAATTTGTGAACTTCAGGATTAGGTATTGCATGTACCTTTTTGTAATTATCTTGATCCATTCTTTGTTTTAGTATTTCAAGATATATGCTCATTTCCCGTATTTCCTCACAGTTTTTCAGCAGATTCTCTTGAAGCTGTTTATGCTGCAATCCTTTACTAGGTTTACAACCTTCTCTTAACGACACTTTCCTCTATAATGATGGTTACGCATATATAAATTTTACTTAAATCGATAAATAATTACGAAAAACGTAAAAAAATCAGAATCATCCATCCTATATAATCATTCACTCGGATGGTTTCCCGTCTCTGAAAATACTTCTCTATTGAATCTTAGCTCTCGTAAATTTTTTCTACTTCAGTAGGATGCTGTATTCCTGAAATCTTAATTTTAAACTCCTATTCAGCCGATTCTATTGGATTCAACTAGAGATTTTCTTTTTCTGTACAAGCAGACATAACTCACAGAATTTTAATGCCATTTTCTCTTGGCTTATTCTCCCGGAGGCTATCTCTTCAGCTATGTTGCTTGCGGCCGATTTTATTAGCGGAAGAATATCCTCGAATTGCGATAAGCCTCCATGCCCACGCTTTGAACGTAAATACTGGCTTATAGCCGCCTGCGTTGTGCCGAGTTTCTCAGCTACCTCAATCTGCGTAAACTTATATTTCTCAACGAGTTCCTTGGCAACATAGGATCTAAAGATGGGAAGAAAACTGCGTCCTATCAATTCACATGGTTGGGTACGTTTATCTCACTCACCTTAATATAACGGGCTTATGAATAAATTAACTTTTCTATTCCCTAGCCTCAAGAGTGTAAAATCTTTTTTCACTTTTCTGGTCGTTTTTCTGGTCGTCGAACCGCCTTAAAAGAGATTGGACGTTTAATATCACGGAAGATTAAGAACTGCCAGAATTCTGTAGGCTAATCCTCCTACGAAAACTGCAAATAATATTTCAATGATGGCTATTGCTAGAGCCTTCTTCCACCCGAATTCTTTTATGCATGCCGCTATTGTTGCAATACATGGCACATAAAGCATAGTTACAAGCGTGAAGACAAACATTTGTAGCGGTGTTAAAGCGATTTGAAAATCTGTTGTTCCAAGAAGCGTTGCAAGCATCACTAAAGTCAGTTCCTTTCTTAATATTCCAAAAATTAATGTTACACCTGTTATCTCTGGGAGACCGAGCCAGCTAACTGTTACTGGGCTTAGAGCATGAGACAATGGCTCCAAAAAACCGGAAACCTCTGCGAGCTTAATGAGTACACCGCTCACAATTATGAGTGGGAAAGATATTTTGATAAACTCCTCAAGCCTGAACCACGTTTGCTTGATAACAGTTTTTAGATGCGGAATCCTATACTCAGGCATCTCCATTATTAGAGCAGTCGGCTCACCCGGCAGAATCTTGAATGCTACTCTTCCAAGCAAGAAGACTATCGCCAGATCTATTATGTAAAGTGCTAATGCCCATTCCATGCCAAGAAAGGCTCCGACAAGCCCGAGTATCACAACGGTTCTCGCAGCGCAAGGTATTAAGGTTACTACAAAACCGGTGAGAAGCCTTTCCCTTTCAGTCTCCATTATTCTGCATCCTAGGCATGCTGGAACATTACATCCATAGCCGAGCATCATTGGAATGAAAGCCTTGCCATGTAAGCCTATCTTGTGCATCAACGTGTCCATTAGGAAGGCTATTCGAGCCAAGTATCCTGAATCCTCGAGAATATAGAGGATTAAATAGAATGGGAGTATATAAGGTAGTGCTATGGTTATGTTTGCTATGACGCTCTCCATGATCCCGCCCCAGATGATTTCCTTCAGAAAACCGGATCCAAGAGTCTGCTCGAAGAGCGGTTCATAACTATAGAGTAAGCTGCTGAGGACTTCGGAGAGATAGTCGCCAAATGTAAAGATTATCTGAAAGATCCCGAGAACTATGAGGATCATTATCACGTAACCCATAACCCTATGCGTCGTCACATCATGTATTCTCTCGCTTAATGAAGGCTTTATGCCTGGGAGAATCCGCTGGGTCTCCCTCGCTATTCTCCCAGCAGCCTCATAACGTTCACATGTGATAACTGTTGGGCAGGGATGACCATGTATCTCCTCAATTTCCTCCGCCAATCTCTCCGCTAACTTGGTTATTTCAGGATCTAGTTCCCTAATCTCCCTCTCAACATGTTCATCTCCCTCAAGAAGCTTTATTGCAACCCATCTTGCGGGATATTTGAGCTTGACGCTCTTGAGGGCCTCTGTCAGCTTATGGATTCTTTCTTCAACCTCTTCACCATACTTTATTGTTGCCG
>CAZGXE010000098.1:0-4365 GCA_964529605.1 uncultured Candidatus Bathyarchaeia archaeon
TGCATTCTTCACTGCAGTCGCCCTAGCCGTCTCAGCGGTTCCAGAAGGATTGCCGGCGGTTGTAACGGTGACGTTAGCCTTAGGCGCAAGAGAACTTGCTAAACGTAATTCCATAATTAGGAGGCTCTCTTCGGTTGAAACGCTTGGATCCGTGACCGTTATATGCTCAGATAAGACTGGTACATTAACTAAGGGCGAGATGACCGTTCGCAGAATCTACGTAAATGGAAAAATCATTGAGATTACTGGAGTCGGCTATGAGGCTGAAGGCGAATTCCTACAAGGAAAAGAAAAGATTAATGTTAGAGATGATTCAGACCTAAACCTTACGCTCATCAGCTCAGCTCTCTGCACGAACGCCCAATATGACGGCAAAAGCATCATCGGCGACTCAACTGAGGGGGCTCTAATCGTTGCGGCGGCCAAGGTTGGATTGATGAAAGACGAGCTGGAGAAAATTTACCCACGCATTTATGAAGTTCCGTTCACATCCGAGCGAAAGAGAATGACAACTGTTCATAAGTCCGCTGACGGTAGGTTTCTAGTCTTCATGAAGGGCGCCCCAGAGATAGT
This sequence comes from uncultured Candidatus Bathyarchaeia archaeon, assembly GCA_964529605.1. Lineage (GTDB taxonomy): Archaea > Thermoproteota > Bathyarchaeia > Bathyarchaeales > DTEX01 > DTEX01. Next base: position 574 of record CAZGXE010000098.1, read on the forward strand.
TCTGCAATACTGTACCCACATATTGAGGAACGGGAAACCTGAGAGGCTCAGTGATAAGGATAGGCGAAAGATTCTATCAGTTAATGGGCAGATGGCGAATGAAGCCCTCAGGGTTCTAGCCGTCGCATATAAGGAGCTAACAAACCTAAATATGGAGAAGCTCAAGGGGAAAGAAGCTCCTGGAATGCTTGAAAGCAAATTGACCTTCATAGGTCTATTGGGAATGATTGATCCGCCGCGCGAAGAGGCGAAGCTAGCCAATCAGCAGTGTCAGAAGGCTGGAATAAAAACAGTTATGATCACCGGCGACCACAAGCTAACGGCAATAGCCATAGCTAAGGAGATTGGAATAATGCGTGAGGGCGACTTAGCGTTAACCGGCGAGGAACTCGACAAAATGAGCGATGAAGAGTTCGAGAGGATAGTTGAGAAGGTTAGGGTTTACGCCCGTGTTTCACCCGAGCATAAGCTACGTATAGTTAGAGCTCTAAAGAAGAAAGGGCATATAGTGGCTATGACTGGCGACGGCGTTAATGATGCGCCGGCGCTTAAGCAGGCTGACATAGGTGTAGCCATGGGTATAACTGGCACAGACGTAACTAAAGAGGCTGCGGACATGGTTCTCGCAGACGATAACTTCGCAACGATAGTTAAGGCTGTTGAGGGCGGACGGGCCATATATGATAACATCAGAAAGTTCGCCTTCTTCCTCATGAGATGCAACTTTGACGAACTGTTTCTGATCGGAACATTCGCTTTACTGGGTTTAGAACTCCCTTTAACCGCCGGCATGATCTTATGGATAAACCTAGTTACCGATGGTGGGCCAGCATTAGCCCTAACCATGGATCCGCCGGCTGAAGATGTTATGGATAGGCCCCCACGTGACCCCAATGAGGGAATACTTCATGGGAGATTAGCCTCTATAATAACAACATTTACGTTGCAATTCATCTTAACGGGCGGTTTATTCTATTGGCAGTATTATATGCTCCCAGGGCCGCTTACTCCGCATAAATTGGCTGAAGCCAGAACCATGGCTTTCGTACGGGCAACACTGCAGGAACTGTTTGTTGTTTGGAACTGTCGATCCGAAAAGCGTGGGGTCTTTAGGCTTAATCCATTCGCAAATAAATTCCTTGTCGTTGCAGTAGTGGTGTCGGCAATAGCCACAGTGCTTGTACCACTCTTCGGGATCTTCGGAACGGTTTGGCTGGATGATCCCTTCGAGTGGACGATAACAATTCTAGCATCACTCTCAGGACTGTTTATTCTGCCGGAGATATTCTATGGGAGAAGGGTGTGGCGCTGGGTCTAATCTAGTCAGCAAATGGTCTAAAGATTAAGTTCGGCCACTAAGCCTCCCCAACCGCTTCCCTGTTATATTTATCGCCTTCTCATACTCATATATCAGTCTGGATGTAACTGTCCACGCCTCAAGCACCTCAGGATCTATGCATACGATTTCATCCGCTAGCTCCAATGTTCCCTCACTGAATTCTCCATGTGGGAAACCTCCAACAATCGTTAACGGCCTCTCTTGCTCCGCAAGAGCCAAAGTTAGATCCTCTATAGTTTTAGGCTCGCCAGATCTATCGAAGACAACCACATAATCTGGCTTCAGCTCGCATATGAGAGACGATAATGTTCCTTTATCAAGAGTTAATAAGGGCTTTCCCCTAGGAGGAACCCTCCCATGCTCGAAGAGATCCTCGATGAGCCCCACGAATCGGTTAAAGTTTTTAGGCAGCCTTATTTCCGGCGATATGGTTATCACATAATCGCGGATTGTATGCACATAAACCCTCAGCAACCCCTCCTTATTGAGGGGTGAACCTAAAGCTTCAAGAAGACTGAAGTGAATTATGTCCGGTCTACCACGCTTTTCACTATTTTCTAAGCTTTTCATGGCGTGGTGATGATAGGATCTGTCAAGGACTATCAGCTTAGGAGGCTTACCCTTGCGCTTAGAAAATCGTCTAATCGATGGGTGAACCCATAGCTCCCGCGGTATTGTTTCAAGCGCAGCCTCAGCCAATACTAAGGTCAACAACCCGAACCATCCCAGCGCATAAAATTTTTAATTGTGAAACCCACAATTTAGATCCTAAAAATTAGGTTATAATTGTAAGGTATATAAGTGGATGGAAATGCGGAGGCATTTGCGTCATAAACAGGTGGATCTGAGAGCTGTTCTCTTTGATCTAGGCGGCACACTAGTGAAGACGGCTTCCCCACCTGAGATCATAAGAAGAATCTTGGCGAGGCATGGTGTAGAGAGGCGAATTGAGGATATAGCGTTAGCTCATGAAAGAGCTGAGGTCAGTCTAGCTCCAGAAGATTATAGGCTTCCCTACTATGATTTTTGGATCAAATGGAATAGAAAGATTCTGGAGGCATTAAAGGTTCATGAGAACACGGATTTTCTCGCTAGAGTGCTGGTTGACGAATGGTGGGATAATGCTGATGTAGAACTCTATCCGGATGCTAGGGAAGCTCTGAAGCTGCTGAAAGAGAAGGAACTAAAGATTGGGATCATAACGAATGCCTTCGAAAAGGATGTGGAATACATCCTAATGAGAACGGATCTGCCGAACTTTTTCGATGTGGTTGTAGGTATAGACACTGTGGGAAAGCCTAAGCCTGCTTCAGAAATATTTCTCTACGCTCTAAAGATGCTTAATGTTCAGCCCTGTGAAGCAATCTTTGTCGGAGACGATCTGGAAAAGGATTACTTCGGAGCGTTAAAAGCTGGTTTAAGAGCGGTTCTAATAGATCGAGACTCCACTCTGGATGATTTGCGGCTTCTTAAAATAAAAGATTTAAGAGAGCTGCTAGGCTTTACCGATCCGGAAGAATAAGAAGGGGCTTTATTTTTAGCGTTTTATCAGATTGAAAAACTTCTTCTTTTCCTCATCTGAAAGCTCCACGTAACCCTTCTCCCTAGTTATTGTTGCAACATCGAAGCTGTCCCCTGTGTAGGCGTCTCTCCTGATGGCTGCATTAATCGCCTTAACGGCTAATACTAATCCATCGTTCAATTTTATGTCATCCCTATACCCGCTCTCCAGAATGCCGTAGGCAACCGGTGACCCGGATCCAGTCGAAATCATATTATCCTCTATTGCACTTCCAAAGGGATCAAGCGAATACAAGTGATAACCTTCCTCATCATATCCGCCTATAATTATTTGAACCCCATATGGGAAGAGCCTCTGCGAGAACAGCACAACTGAGGCCAGGTTTGCAACAGTCTTAACCGGAACAATCCTCTTACGCTGAATCTGATACAACGTTGCATTAGCTCTTAAAATATCAAGCAGATTGATAGCTTCAGCCGGCACACCTGCAATGGTCATTCCAACATTCCGCGTCACCTTATAAACCTTCTTAACCCTCTTATGAGCAACAAAGCCCGGTAGAACAGTTGCCCTAGTATCAGTAGCCATAACAACCCCATCAACACACTTGAAAGCCACAGTAGTAGTGCCCTTCAGCTTCCATTCATCTAAACTGCCACTATACATCACTCCAACCTCGATGAAACAAAAAGAAAAACCAAATAGATAAACTTTTACTGAAAACAGAAAAACTCTTATTAAAGAGGATTAATGAAAAAATAATTAGACTAGAACGGGCCGGTGGCTCAGCCTGGTTAGAGCGTTCGGCTGATAAAGAGCAAAATGCTGTTCAGAAACCGAAAGGTCGAGAGTTCAAATCTCTCCCGGCCCACCAGCCTTTTGGGTTCAAATTACCGCCCCTTAAAAGTTCTCGTGGATCCTCTTTTGCGGG
>CAZGXE010000099.1:0-4345 GCA_964529605.1 uncultured Candidatus Bathyarchaeia archaeon
CCGTTGCGCTATGGTGTCGTTACAGATATAGCGCCGGACATACGATTAACACTGCATAACGCTGGGCATATTCTCGGCTCTTCAATAGTACACTTGCATATAGGCGAAGGCTACCACAACATAGTTTACACGGGAGACTTCAAATATGGTAGAACAATGCTTCTTGAGGCTTCAGCCACCGAATTTCCGAGGGTTGAAACCATCATAACCGAGAGCACATACAGCGCCCCAACCGATATTATGCCATCCAGAACAGAGGCTGAGAAAAGGCTTGTTTCCATAATTAACGAAACCCTGAACAGAGGCGGAAAAGTAATGATCCCTGTACCAGCTGTGGGCAGAGCGCAGGAAATAATGCTTGTCATAGATGAGTATATGAGACGCGGTGAACTCAAGGAGGCTCCGGTCTTCATAGAGGGCATGATCTCCGAATCCACAGCCATACACATGGCTTATCCAGAATATTTGTCAAGAGAGGTTCGGAACAAAATAATCAATAATGAAGACAACCCGTTTGAATCTGAATACTTCACAATAGTTGAGCATCCAAGCGCCAGAAACGAAATAGTTGAGGGTAAGCCATGTATAATATTGGCCACTTCCGGCATGCTTGAGGGGGGACCCATAATAGATTACTTCCAGAAGCTTGCACAGGATAAGCGTAACTCAATAATTTTTGTTAGCTATCAGATTGAGGGCACATTAGGTCGGAGAATTCAGAAGGGGATGGAGGAGGTTTCAATAGTAAATCAGGAGGGAAAAATAAAGGCTATAAAAATCGGTTTAGAGGTTCATACAGTGGAGGGCTTTTCAGGCCACTCAGATAGAAGACAGATAATAAATTACTTACGTAGGATTGCGCCTAAACCAGAGAACATAATTGTATGCCATGGTGAAAGAGAGAAGTGTCTATCCCTCGCCAACTTCCTACGGAGAAAATATAAGGTTAATGCTATAGCGCCGGATGTTTTAGAAACAATCAGACTGCGATAATAAAACTTTTAATTAAGTTTGCTTCGTCCTATCGCTTGTGGATGCAGAAGACTTCTCTCTCCATATTCGAACGGTAGGTGGAGTTAAAACAATACGTTCTTCACCCAATCGAGCGATGTCGCCGCCCACTGAGGCTACAAACTCGCTTAACTCGCCGACGGCACGCCTAACATCCTCAATACTCTTCTCAGCCAGAGAAACAACCTTAATAATTAATATGTTACCCGAGCTAACTTCACTCTTAATTTTCTCTAGATCTTCAAGCGAATGTAATGATAAGGCTTTAAGATAGATCTTGCTGGTGGCAGACGGTGTAGTAGTTGATTCTTCAGCCTCCCCCCTCTCTTTCTCCCTCTCTTCCTCCTTCTCCTTATCAGGCTTTTCTCTCCTGCCTCTACCAATTATCTTTCCGAAAACCTTTCCTAAATCAGATTTTTCCAAGGCTGAACCCTCTCGATAAATATAAAATCCATACCCTAGAATTTATCTTTTTCAAGTTTAACTCTTTCGTCTCAAATTTTCTCCCCGTATCACCCTCCAAATTATGTCACCAACATAATGTAGATTTTTGAAGACCTTTCCATGTTTAAGAGCTTTCGTGGACTCAGAGTCTAAAATGGCCCTAACCACAGCTATTGCCTTACCGTGCTTCTCATCAATTACAAGAGCGAAGTCTCCCCTCTTAAAATCTCCATCAATCCTAACTACGCCGGGGGCCATTATGTCAGCTCCATTACATACGTGGGGAACAGCGCCCATATCAACAATAACCTTTGGAAGACGCTGGATTATATCCTCAAATATAAGCGTCGGTATCAGATCCTCACCGTTAACGCTCGCCAATAATGGTTCGCCGTTCACAACGAATATTTTGTTTCTGTCGGTTTCAATAACCTCGACTTTAGGTTTAACCCCGAACATTTGCTTCGCATCAATATTGAATGCTTCAGAGAATCTCTTAAGAAGAGTTTTTCTCTCGTTTCCCCTAAGAGGGAAACGGCGTTTCACGCGGCTCCTACGGCTCATAATGTAAATTTTTAGCATAACGCATATAAATTTGCGTCCCCCCATAAAGAAGTGAATCGTGATGAAAGGAATGGTTGTGAAACTATGGCGACTCAAATACTCGAAGAAAGCCTTGGAAAAATTGTGCTAATAAAGCTTAGGGGTGGAAAAAGCATAAGGGGGAAGCTTCAGGGCTTCGATCAACACTTAAACTTGGTTCTAGAGAAAGCTGAGGATGTCACCGATGCCGAGAACATAAAGGAACTGGGTTTGATAATAGTTAGAGGAGACAACGTCGTAATGATATCTCCTCCTCCGAGGTGAAATAAGAAATGACGAAAGGCACGCCGTCCTTCGGAAAAAGAATGGGTAAAACTGTTCACATAAGATGTAGAAGATGCGGACGCCGAGCCTATCATGTTAGAAAGAAAAGATGTGCGGCATGCGGCTTCGGCGAATCAGCGAGACTGAGAAGATACTCTTGGCAGACCAAAAAAGTTCAAAGGCAACGGCTAATCTAAAGGCTCCAGAAATATGATTGTGGTGGAGAAAAGCGTTTAAATAGCACCGTGAAAGATAAAAAAAGGTAAGTGAAAGGGGGTTTAAACTCCTAATGGTTGGAAAAGCCCGAATAAAGCTTACAAGCACAGACCACAGAAAACTTGATGAGATATGTAGGGAACTAAAGGAAATAGCTGAAAAGACAGGGGTAAAAGTTTCAGGCCCCATTCCATTACCAACAAAGAAGCTTAGGGTGCCTGTGATGAAAAGCCCTTGTGGAGAGGGAACGAAAACATGGGACCGATGGGAGCTGCGCATCCATAAACGCCTAATAGATATAGAGGCTGAAGACAGAGTCATGCGCAGAATAATGAGGATGAGAGTTCCAGAGGAAGTCTATATAAGTATCGAATTAATTTAATCCGCCAGCATGAAAATAATATTTTCTCATCGAATTTTTCGTAAGTCACGTTTAATATGCTGAGAGATCCAGCGGAATACTTTTCCCTTCAACCAGCCAAAACATCCAAAACAGATAAGAAGAAGACCTAATTCTTACATAGTGAAGCCGGGGTGGCCGAGTGGATTAAGGCGCAGGCCTTGAGCACCTAAAAAGACTGGATTAAGAAAGCCTGTGGCCCTTTCGGGGCCGCATGGGTTCGAATCCCATCCCCGGCGCCACATTTTTTACCTCAAATTCGCTTGCTATAAGCTTCTTTTCGATGAAAAACCGATAAAAATCAGGCTCAATTTTTGCATGGATTATCTATTCACTTTAAGTTAGAGCTCTCATGCGCCATTTTTTATAAATCGATGGTTAATCGGAATCTTAGATGTAAATATGTCCAATAAATAAAATAATATCTTTATTAATGCATTAGTCGTGTCGAAAAACGAAAGTCATTTTTAAAAGATTTTTATAAAAAAGAAAATAGATGAAGATGAAAAGCAAAGCCTTGATAACTTCTCTTACATTTCCCCTTTCAAAGCATAGATATTAAATAGCATAGAACTTTAAAAACTATATAAAACACTATTTAAGAGGGTACAATACACGAGAAATCTATGGAATACCCAACATCGCACTATCATCTGGATTTAATGTGAATCTGGAGTGAATGTTGATGCGTAGAATCGGCTTTAAACAATGCTTTATCCCCCTAATTCTTTCAGGCTGGAAAACCCAGACCCGACGGGTTCAGGGCCACTATAAAACCGGCGAAATGTACAGAGTCAATGATACAGACATTCAAATTCTGATTACACGGCGTTATCGGCAGCGGCTCGGTGACATCAGCAATGAAGAAATCCGGAAGGAGGGGTTCAGCAGCAGAGAAGAATTCCGCCGCACTTGGAAACGTATCTATGGCCACTGGAACCCTGACCAGAAAGTCTGGGTTTACGAATTCATTCTCCACCCAAAAATTAAGCCTAACGACTCCTGATTTCTATGCATGAAAATACAGATCCTTAATTTTTCGTTTATGAGGGAAGACGTGCTTCTTATTCCATTCTCAACTGTTTTGGTAGGGGTGTCGGCTTTTCTCTACCAATCCTTCATTTACATCAAAAAGATGCAGGTATCTGGCTAAGCTATAAAAGGGTAGGAAAGGAAAATGCTTAGACTAAACTATACGCAGATAATTGCCAGCCACGAAGCCAGGAAAATCCTCCAGGAAGCTATGAGGAGAAGCGGCTTTAGAACAGTTAACGAGCTGCTTAAACATGTGATTGAAAACGCTATGCAGAGCAGGGTGAACCCGAATGGAAAAATCGAGGTTTCCAGAAAAGCGTTTTGAAAATCAAGAAGATTTTTGGTGCGGCCGCCGGGATTTGAACCCGGGTC
>CAZGXE010000100.1:0-4243 GCA_964529605.1 uncultured Candidatus Bathyarchaeia archaeon
TACATTTAAAAAGTGTTTTTTTACTTGTCACACTCACCCTCTTATTTTTTTTGTAAGAATCCTTCTTCAAGCCTACTAGGATGACAGGTTTATAAATATTTTGTTTTTTTTCTCATGGCTGCTTAGTGTTTGGTTGTAGGATTAATGAAGCAGAGTGTTCTCTTATTCTTCTTATTTTTTTCTTTCTTGTATTAGGTCTTTCCTACTCAAAATTCTTGGTACTATATTGTTAAGAAGTGCCTAATAATTTTGTTTTTACGCTTTTCCCAGCAGCCACTTCCATAACGGAATAAATCTTATTCTTATTCCTCTTACTTTTTCTTCTGCTTCATACTCTTTTGTTATTATTAATCCTTTTTTGAGGCCGAGTTGTTTTGCGCATTCTATTAGCCCTCTGATTTCTCTTTTCTTTGTTTTCTCGTTTCTTGTTTCATAGACTACTTGGATTACTTCTTTTGTTTTTATTCCTTCTTGTATTACGAAGTCTGTTTCTATTCCTGCTGGGTTTTTCCAGTAGTTTATTTCCTGGTTCTGCGGGATTCTTCTTTTTAGTTCTAGCAGTACTGTGTTCTCGTATAGTCGTCCCATATCTGTTTTTCCGTTTATTGAGTACATGAACCCTGTGTCTCCCAGGTATGCTTTTCTTGGGTATTGTGCTTTGTCTTTTATGTTTCTGGAGTGTATGGGTATGAATGAGAAGAGGTAGCTTAGTTGGGAGTATTTTTCTAGGTTTAGGATGGTTTGTTTTCCTATTTTGTATCCTAGGCTTTTGAAGAAGTTATGACATTTTGATGCTGAGAAATGTGATGTTTCTATCTCGTATTTTCCAAAGGTCTCTACGGTTGTTATGTTTTCTCTTGATATCTCGGCTACGTCTAGCCCTATTATGTCTTTGAAGTAGGAGTTTATGATTCTTACTTTTTCTGTTTTGTTATTGGATAGGACTACTTCTGGGAAGCCGCCGTATATTATGTATTCTTTGAGGGCTTTTTCTATTAGTCCTATTCCTGCTGTTGTGTTCTCGTATTTTATATTTTTGAAGTTCAGGAATTCTTTGAATGAGAGGGGGTGTAGTTCGTAGTTTAGGGTTCTTCCTCTTAAGGGTTTTTTTGGTATTATAAGGTTTTTTCTTGATGAAGTTACAATAAGGAAAAGTTTTCCTTTTAGCATTTCGTGGTTTCTGGCCAGCCAGTCTTCCCAGTTCTTAATATTTGTAATCTCATCTAGCAGGAGGAATCCTTCATCACCCGCCCATTTTAGTATTTGGTCCAGGATGTTTTCATTATTTTTTATTCTGCTGTCTTCTAAGTTAATGTACTTTGTTTTCTTCTTTTCTTTGTTTAGTTTCTGGTTTAGAAGCATTAAGAGACTTTCACGAATCTGGTGAAGATAAAGGCTAGGAGCGCGGGTAAAACCGTGCCTAAGAAGATCATTAATGGAATGCCCTTGTGAAGGCTCGGCTCATGGAAGAACACGAAAAATATTACAAGAACCTGAAGGAAGACAAGTACGAGCAAATACAAGCCCACTGCCTTCAAAGCCTTAGAGCTATATTGCCTCAGGCACTTTTTCACGCAAAATAAGAAGTAGATTAGGTCTAAATATCTTTATCGATTACCTGATCACCGGTGGTTGCATAGGGAGCTGAGTATTTTTAGGTTATCCAGATGAGGAACGCTATCAACAGTCCGTAAATGGCGATTCCCTCCGCCAATCCAACGAATAGTAAGCTTCTCCCGAGGATCTCAGGTTTCTCCGACGCTGCAGCCAAAGCCGCTACGGAGACTTTGGCGACCGCGTAGGCTGCTGCTAGCGAACTGATGCTCACTGAGACTACCATGGCGATGAATTTTGTTGCCTCCACTTCTGCGGCTGGCATCGTAAGCGTTTCGTTGCTGCCGGCTACAGCTGGCAAGGCGTTGACTAAGATTATCAAGGTTAAAACCGTTAAAATCGGCAATATATTCCTCACTGCCGTGCTCATCTCCAACTACGAAAATGTACGGATGTTATTAATTAACCTTGTTTTTAAAGCTTCCACGGCGTATAAGGGAACCCAGACCCCTCGTAGAACTTCGTGAAGAACTCATAATATAGCAGTCTGAGAGCCTGAATTACGCATACCAAGAACTCTATGGTGAGGGCGAAACCGTTCAAGAATACTAACCCCAGCCCTATCCCCATTAAGAGGCTTACCTCCATAAGTTTATGGACTACTATCCCGAGGGCAGCGTGAACGATTGCGAATCCCGCAATCCTAGTGTAGGAGAACGTATTAGCCATGAAAGCCGTAACCGATTCTAATATTCCTCCAAGGCCGAGCGAGACCGGCTCCTTGGCTATGATCGGTTTCGCCGCCATCATGGCTATCCCCGTGAGCATGAGGAAGAACGGCCACTGGGTTAGCGCCATAATTCCAAGAGACGGAAACACGAGTACGTTAGGGATCACGGTTATGCCGACGAAGTAAAATGCCGTGAGCAGGAACCCAGCAAACATCAATATTCCGGCTACTCCGTGTTGACCGAATATCGCCTCGGCGGTTTCACCGTTTTTCAGATGATTCCAAGCAGATATACTCATAGCTACGAGTATCTGAGCCGCTCCGAAGAAGATCGCGATCTTGATGAGCCAGAGAACGCCGCTCGGGTTTCCGGCCCAACCTTTCCTCAGCCCCGGGAGAAGAGGGGTAACTTCAATTAGGAAGAACTCGCCGGCTAAGAGGCCGAATATCAGGGAGAAGATTCCAAGCCCTATCATGAGCTTTCCAAGTTTCTTGGAATTCATTCCGAGGAATCTTCCCTTGAAAATGTACGCGAAGAACGCTCCGAGGGCTATTATCATCAAGCCATGCCCGAAGTCTGAAAACATAACGCCGAACATGGTCATCCATAGGATACCTGAAATTATAGTCGGATCGACTTCGTGTGGACTTGGCCAACCATATTGAGCTATGAGGGTCTCGAAGATCTTGAAAGGCTTCGGGTTCCTCAAAGAAGTCGGAGCTTTTTCACCGGGCTTCGGATCTTCGAACTCGAAGAGCAAGGCTCCGTTGAATTGTCTTCTCAATCGCTCCAGCTCTCTCGTTAGATAATTTAGCCTATCGACTAAGACCCATCCTTGAATTACCCTCATGCTCTCGCTTCTCAGAGTGGATAGGAGCGCCTCCCCGAGCTTTAGATTGATCTCCAGATAAGCCATTATCTCTCCCGCTTTTAAAGCGAACCTCTCTCTGAGCTCGTTAATCTTTTTCTGAATTTCCTCCCTTTCTGAGCTGAGATCGTTCAATTTATGCCGTAAAACTTTTAATGCTTCATGACTGTTCCTTGGGAGGTCCTTTAGTTCGTCGATCATCTCAAATCCTAAAGAGGTCAATTGATCGATTAAATCTCGGCAGCGGCCCTTTAAGCATACTACGTGAAGAAAGACTCTTTTGTCTTCGAGCCTGTATGCCTCGAACAATATGTGTTCTTTTAGTGTGATGCGTTGAAATGATTCAAAGGATTCCTCGGTCATTAACCCTGCTAATGAGATCAAGTTCTCGAATTCGCCGATTTCCGGCAAGTCGATTTTCGCGTCGGACAGTTCTTTAATTACGGCATAAAGTTCTTCGAGTTTTTCCATCTCCTCCGTGATCTTTATGAACTGTTCTTTAAGGGAGTTATATCGCTCGGCGGTCTCATCGATTATTTTCGTGATTTCTTTCTCGTCTAGTGTTGAGTCGGGTTTTTCAGCGGAGACTTCGATAGATAGCTCTCTTTGGAGCCGGGTGAGGCTCCTTTGAAGAGATCTCAGCTCGTTTAGTCCAGCTTCTCCTTCCCTTACAAAGCCTGTCAACGATTCCTTAAGATTCTCTAATTCTACCTTAACTCTATTTATTTCCTCTTCAAGCTTTCCGATTTCTTCATCTAATGTTATCAAGGCTTTGTCACATTCTCTTGGGAGGTTCTCTGGAAATGTTATCCGTTTAAATGGGAGTATATGGAGGAGTTCTTCGCATTTCCCCTGTACGTCAATTAATCCTATTAAGTATATTAAAGCTTCATCTTTTGAAAACTCTTTCACTTCCATGGCTATTGTCTCGTTTTGAAGGTCCTTTCTCAAAGTTTGAATCATGTTCTTCGGGAGAGTTCCTATGACGTAAAATATATCGGAGAGCTCTTCGATCTCCGGGATCTCTCTTTCGCCGAGATCTATTAGTGCTTCAACGGCTTTCTTAATCTGATTAAGCTCAGCGTGCTCC
>CAZGXE010000101.1:0-4214 GCA_964529605.1 uncultured Candidatus Bathyarchaeia archaeon
TTAATCTCTTCCGGAGAGAATCCGGCATATAGCTGTCTAATAATCCTTCAGAACTCTCCTTCTTTCTTTCTCGGTTGTTCCACCCATTTTCAAGGGTTCTCCTTAATTTTACTTGCAAGCAGCTTTGCAAGATCCACAATTTTATCCGTTTGCTCTTCGGTTGGCGGACCATTTATATCTATCACACCTACAACCTCAATTTTGAACCGCTCCAGAATCTCTTGAAGTTGCCTTATCGCCCCTCCGCCCCAACCGTAGGAACTCAAAAGAGCTAAAAATTTTGTCGGTGGGCGGAGGGCTTTAATCAAATATGTGGCGTAAACAGCCAGCGGATGGGCTCCGCCTATAACTGTTGGAGCGCCTAAAACAATGGCTCTTGAATCCACCAGATCTCTCGCTAAATCTCCAATGTCTGTTATGGTTAAATTGTGCAGCGAAACTTCTATTTCCTCATTTGCGAGAATCTCAGCCATCTGCTGAGCCATTCTCTCAGTGCTTCCCCACATGCTCACGTAGATTATCGTTGCCTTCCGCCTGGTTTCCCCCCTCGCCCATTTTCCATAAGCTTTTAAGATGCGTTCCGTCTGCTTATGAATGGGACCGTGGCTGGGTGCTATTATCTCTATCTCTAGATTCTCCAGCTTTTTTAGGGCCTTCTGCGCCATGCTCTTGAAGGGCATCATTATTTCACCCCAATATCTTTGGGCGTGAACAAGTAAGTCTTCAACTTCATCGCTGTAAAAGCCTCTCGCTAGGTGGGAGCCGAAGAAGTCGCAGGGAAAGAGAATTCTGTTCTCTTCAAGATATGTGAACATGGTTTCAGGCCAATGAAGCATGGGGGCTTCAATAAAACGAAGGGTCTTACCGCCCAGCTCAATGGATTCCCCGTCTGAAACGGTTTTTATCCTATCTTCGGGCACTCTGAAGAAGATCTGCGCCATTCTGGATCCCCTACTTGTTGTTACAAGCACGGCCTTACTGTTTATCCCCATCAGGTATGGGATGGCGCCTGCATGATCCGGTTCGGCGTGGTTCATTATTACATAATTGATGTCTGCTGGATCTATGATCCGCCGAATTTTCCCTTCAAGATCTGCTTCAAAGCCTGGGTTCACTGTGTCTATTAACGCATTCTTCTCTTCGCCCACTATTAAATATGAGTTATATGTGGTTCCATATGGAAGCGGAATTAGAGCGTCAAAAAGCCTGCGGTTCCAGTCTTTAACGCCAACCCAGTAGACACCTCTAGAAAGTTCTATTACATTGCGCCCCCTCATTTTCAGATTCCACCATTCTAAAAATGTATAAGCTTATGGAGCTTAACGTGATGTCTTACTTAAATATTAGGTTGATGAGTGGTCAGCCGCTGATTGGATAATACTTGTTCCTTGGAGATTACGTGATTTATAGTATTCAAAAAAGATGGGAAAGATTTCTCTCATCTCGTTCTATAGTATGGCGTATATGGCACCATTTTCCTCAATTTTCAATTCTATTCTTTTTAATGGATCTTTAGGCATTCCCATAAACGGTCTCCCCGTCCTTGGATCATACATGCCGTCATGCATAGTGCACCATATTTTTAACAACTTATTCGAATACTCTTTTATCCTTAATAAGATATTAAATATTTTCCGTCAACATGTAGAAAGCAGAATGATGGTTTTAATTTTTAATCGTCTTGATTTTAGTAATTTGAGATCCGCTGGGCGGTCAGAGCTATTAACGTCTAGAGATCTCTCCCTCCTCATTGATTTCAATGTCTTCCATGTCTAGATGCTCTATCCTAGGGAAAGCTAGCTTAATTAAATCTTCTTTTCCTTCTGAGTATCCAGAGGCTATTAGGATGTCCCCCGCCTTAATTTTTGTGTCAGGCTTAGGTCTTATGCATTTTCCCCTCCTTCTTATAGCGAGAACCCACATTCCAGTTTCTTCTGGTATACGTGCCTCCCGCAGAGTCTTGTTTATCAGTGGTGAGTTACCGCTCACCCGAATGTATACAACAGTCTCCTCAGCTTCCTCTATTGTCATCTTAAGAACCGGATGGGGCTCAATTCCTCTCAGAATAACCTCAGCTATCTCGGCGGCAGCATCCGCAATTCTTTCGGCTGAAACGCCAAGTCTTATGAGCCCAAGGATTCCCTTAACATCCCGTTTGCTAAACTCGCTTGATAAAACAAGTAGTTCAAAATCCGTATGTAATTCGTCAACATGCTCCTCTAGCCTATAAACTTCATCAGCTAATTCTTTACTGTTTAGCATTAGCGCTGAATAAGCCAAACTAATCATCAGCTCAGAGGTGCTCTTAAGCTCAACTAATCGCTCAACTATCTTCTTAAACTGCTTCTTTCCCTTAAATCTTTTAGAAATTGCTCCTCTAATTTCCGCAGTTTTATCTTCAGCTTTTCCTCTAAACTCGTTTATGCCATTTCGGGTTCCCCGTACAATTAGGACATCGCCGTTCCTAATCTTTTCCTCATCCTCCGGATCTATTATCCAGTCTTTACCTCTGCGGATGGCTATGATGTCTATTCCTATCGAAGCTAAATCCAAATCCTCTATTTTTCTCCCGATTATTGATGATTTTTCAGAAACCCTTATCGTCGCCAACCTCTCTTCAATCCTCTCGAAGATCTCTGCCATAATTGGGTGTACGCCAATATCCTGTAAAACTATGATCGCTATGTCGGCGGCTGCATCTGAAATCTTATCCGTTGCCGACGCAACCCTTGTAACGCCGGAGAGTATTCTAGCATCCTCAGCGTCTCTTGCAGCTATCATTGTTTCCATATCTAGGAGGTAGGTCAGCGTGTCAATCTGCTCTTCAAGCTCTAGGACGTCCTCCGCGAGATCTTTATCGTTGAATAATGCGGCGGAATAGGCTAGGTCAATCATTAACTCGGAGAGATTTTTCATCTTCAAAAGGAGTTTTCTTACTGGAACAGGCTGATATTCCACTTTTTCCTTCGTATGCATTCTAGCTATCTCTCTCCCTAGATTCTAAATATTTTTGAGGAATATTTTAAATCTACCTCTTTTTAATGCAGAAGGAGAGCTAACAGTAGGGCGATTGTTGTCACATTATCGGCGAGTGAGCTCTCGATTGGAATGACGAAATTGTCGGGGTCGAATCCTCCTTTAAAAGTCAATATTGAGATGATATATGAAATAGCGATCATGATTGGAACCGCTATAAAATTTGTCATGAGCAGAATATAGGTGTAGCCGATGAAAGTTGAAATCTCAAGTATGCCGTTTAATAGTAATGAAAGAAAAGAGAGGATGACAAAAATTATTATTGAAGCCGTCCATGAGCTGAAGATTTGTGTCTTGACCCTCCTTATGGAGGTTATCGTCGGGTCAATTAGACCTAACGCCAGCCTTGTTGTTGCTATTGAACCTACAACCGAACCTACATCCCCTATGGTGTCGATCAAGGCTGGATAAACAGTGTATATCTCCCTCCTACTCTTGACAATAACGCTTATTTTATCGAGAAAAGTTCCGGTCAAGTTTACTATGAATGCCACTATTAGGAGGGTTAGGAGAATCTCCCTTATGTTTCCCATAAACTCTCTATCATGAAGATTACGTAAGAATATGAATGAGACGAGGATTAGATAAATGATGTCGATTGAGATTATTAGGGTTCTTCCAATGTTGTTGAAGAGAAAGAATAGGTTAATTATCGTCACATAATAGCCGGTTATTATTATGTCCGCGATTGTGGACATAATGGGGTAAACAATAATGTCTGGATCTAATCCCCTCCTAAAAGATAGAAAGGATACAAGTATGTTGAAAAAAGATATGGTTAGTCCAAGAGCCATCGTCGCGATTACCGACAGTATAATGCTGGCGGAATCCGTCACCTCTATTCCCCAAAGAAAAAAGCCTAATGTCATAGCGATTGAACTTATGAAGAGACTTGTCACTAGGTTTGCCGTAATGACTAATTCAATAAGCTTATAGAAACTCCTCGTGTTTCCAAAGATCCTCGGATTCACCATGCCGAGGTGAAGCGCTGTGCTTAATCGACCGGTAAATATTCCGCCTATCATGCCTCTAGCGCTTAAAATCGCTGGATAAACAGCAATTATCCATGGTGAAAGACTGAAAATATGAGTTTGGGAAGCGAAGATGCTGCCGGCCACTAAGCCGGCAATGTTGAAACTAAATGATAAGAGAGATTCCTTGAACGTCTTAGAGAATGA
>CAZGXE010000102.1:0-4179 GCA_964529605.1 uncultured Candidatus Bathyarchaeia archaeon
AATCTTATATGTAAAAAGCAAAAGCTTAGGAGGCACCAGATCTATAACCGCCCAAGCGGGCGAAAATAAGACTGAATTTTTTGAAGTTGCTACTTAGCTCTTATTAGCCCATTAGTCTTTTTCTTCAGGTTTACCCACAAGCCTAAGCAGCTGCTCAGGTATGCATCAGCGACTCAAAACTCCATTCTATTTTTCTCCTTAAATAAGGAGCAATAACGCTTATGGCTTCTTATTAGAAGCGCTTAACTGTTTTCCTATAAAGGCTGAAAATGTGATGAATTCACTCATATTTACCATATTTTTTAACAAGTTTTATGACTCTCTTATATTTTTGGAAGCTTACATTTTTTGGGACGGAATGATCGGAGTGATAAATGTATCCACCATCTTCCTTTGCAACCGAAATCTTCCTTTTTATCTCCTCCTCTAGAGGTTTCGGATCGTCGAGAGCCATAAGCCTCACATCTATGCCTCCCATAAAGGTAATTTTATCTCCATATTTCCCCTTCAGCTCCACCAAATCCATTCCAGCCTTCACCTCCAGCGGCTGGAGGCAGTCTATCCCTTCCTCAATAAAGTATGGGATTAAATCCTTCACTCTGCCGCAACAGTGCAGGAAGACGTACATGCCGTGACTGTGGAAGAAGCGGCACAGCTCTTTAAAGACTGGATGAAGCTGCTCCTCAAAATGTTTCGGCGAGAAAAAGAGTCCCCCTCTATAGCCTAGATCCGAATACAGGAATGCGCCGTCAAATTTAAATCCGCCTCTAATCATCCGTTCACACATATCCATAACAAGCTTAGCGTCAGTCCAGTACATGTCTATAACCCAATCCGGCTCCCTAATAACGGCCTTCAATAATCTTTCAGATGCAACGTAATTCTGTATTTTATCATATCCTACTGCAGCGCCATACATTATGAAGCGGCCTAGACTGCATTCCCGCTGGAAAGACTGGAGGTCTGAAACCCAGTTAACCCTGTAATCGTCAGCCTTAAGCCTGGGTTTAATCTTCTCCCAGTCCTCTCGGGTTTTGCATGGATAATCAATAATCATGGGTGTTGTGGAGTAATCCCTATGGTTTTTTCTCACACCGCCGAAGGATGTTCTCTCTATAATGTATTCTTCATCTTCATAGAGCACTTCAATGGGAAAACGCGGACTAGTGTCAGCTCCGAAGACGGTGATCTCGTAGCCGAAATAGTCAGCCGGCGAAACGCCGGAGGGTAATCCTTCAGCTCTCCATCGGTCTACCGTTGCTGCCCAAGGGCTATCGTGAATGGGAACACGATCAGCTTCGCGATGCTGTAAAATTAATTTGATTCTTTCACGCGGTCTTATTTTAATTTTCAGTCACCCACGATTTACATATGTCCACTCCTTCAACAGCATCCTTTGCAGCAGCGTCAGCACCGATCTTCTCGGCGTATTCGCTGGTTATGGGCGCCCCGCCGATGATGATCTTCACCTTATCTCTTAACCCAGCCTCTTCAAGCGCCTTGATAACTTTCTCCATCTCTATCATCGTTGTTGTCAGTAGAGCGGACATTCCAACTATGTCAGGCTTATTTTTCTTAACGGCCTCAACGAATTTTTCAGGGGGGACATCTACACCTAAATCTATAACATCGAATCCCGCCGCGTTCAGTAGGGTTGAAACAATATTCTTGCCGATGTCATGTAGGTCTCCCCTAACAGTTCCAATAACAACCTTACCAACCTTCTTTATTTCACCGCTCTTTAGATAGGGTTCCAAAACCTTCATGCCCTCTTTCATAACTTCGCCAGCCATTATCAGCTCAGCTAAGAAATACTCGTTCCTCTCGTATTTCTCACCGACGATCTCCATACCTTTAGACATGCCTTTCATAATTATCTCGTAGGCCGGTATACCTGCTTCAATAGCTTCCATACATAGCTTTCCTATATTCTCTATGTCAAGGTTTACGATAGCATTTTGAATTCTCTTTAAGATTTCCTCCCTTCTACTCATAATTAACCACCGTTTATCTAGAGAGGTAAAAGATACGCACTTAAAAGATTAACTGCTATTTAGGTTTATTTCACTTTTCCAATATTCCTCTCTGTAGTGTTATAAAAAATAAATTAAATCTTGTAGTTTTTTCCCATCTCAGGAATGATTACTCTACCATCTAAATCCCTCATAAATCTGCTGAAAAGCTTTGGGTATACTCCATGAATTGGAATTATCTTTTTCGGCCTAATCATTTTTAGGGCTTCTCTTAAATGTAGCGGCATTATGTGCCCTGAAACATGCACGTGATACTGTGGAAGACCGTAGTGTTCGAGCCAGCTTAAAAGTCTGCTGAAGTCTATCTCCATCTCCTCATTGAATGGTTCGGAAGCTGAGAGAATATAGCAGCTCCCAGGAGACGGGTCTATATCAACAAGCCAGTTTAGATCAAAGAAGGACATTGATAATATTATCCTGCTCTGTCTTCTAGAAGCTTTGGAGGGGCTTATGGTTTCTCCAAGATCCATCATCTCCCTTTCCCAGCGAAAGTATCTTTTTTTCTCCTTCTGGAAAACCAGAATGTTTTCATCGTCAAGTCTTGGAATTTTTAAGTGCGGATCGTTGCGTAGCTTATGCAAAAGATAGGCTTGTCTCAGCGAAACCGCGAGCTGCCTTCCATTTTTCACTGCGACATCATAAAATGATTTTAATCTATCCATATCTCCGTAGGAGAATTCTGTTAGAACCAGGCCTGATGCATCGCTGACTAAGTGGTTAAGTTTCGCCCTAACCTCACTTTCCGAAGAGAACTCAACTTCAGTCATATTTGTATTCTCGCAGATCATCATGTCAGGTCGCTCACTAGCTGAGGCTAAGAGAAAGTCCTCAGTTAACTCAGGTCTTAAGCCGTGCCGCCTAAAATCTCCGGTGTAAACGATGATGCCGGAGGATGTGTATGCTATGAAGCCGTAAGAGCCTGGAACGGAATGGTCGACATGTATCGGCCTAACCTCTATGGAACCTATTTTAATCCTGTCGCCAGTGCGGAAGGTTCTGAATTTTATTCCTTTAATGTTGAACTCTAAGGTTGCGGGGTGCATTTCACTTAATGCGTGAAGTATTGTTGCAGTTGTTTCGCCGCAGTAGACTGGTATACTCCTTTTTAGGAAGGATAGGTGGGCTGAGTGATCCATATGGGAATGGGAGAGGAAAACAGCGTCAACCCTAGGTTTTGTGCGGTCGAAACTGTACACTCCTCTTAATTTGGGCAGTATGCCGAGCTCAATTAGATCTAATCCGCTCTTAGGAGAGAGGAAGGGCACTGAATAAAATTTGCTTCTTAACGTGAATGAGGCGCCGAAGTCAAAGAGAACTTCCGTGTCCTCATCTTTCACGAGAATTTTATTCCCGCCAACCTCGTTTACACCACCGTAAAAGGTTATGCTTGTTCCCAAGTTGATCACCAAAATTCGTTTTAATCAAAATGATTTTTCAACAATTTTTTACATGCGCTGGAAATTGTAAATATTAGGTGTGGAGGTGTAAAGAAGCTGAAAACCTTTATGTAGCGGGGGGATAAGGCTTTCCTAGCATTCTCAACACTTCCACCAGCTTCTAAGTATCCATGTAAAAATTCCATCGTAATCCTTTCAACTCTCTTCATAGGCGAAAGGAAAGCGTAGTGTCCAGAATAGTATAGGAATTCTGCTATATCCCATGCTTGATCTCCGCTCTTCTCAGCCTGCTCAAGATCAACAAAAAATATTTTTCCATCGGGGGTTAATAGTATGTTCTCCGGTTTGCAGTCGCCTAAGGACACGTTCAACCTATGAACCCTCGCAATTTCACGTCCGATAAGCCTAATAATTTTAAGCAGCCCCTCTCTTTTATTTTCATCCTTTATTTTACATATCTGCCTAATTATCTTAGACGCCTTTTTCCCTTTAATGTAATCTTGAAAGATTATTTTCTCCTCAGGACTTATGTAAATTATTTTTGGAACATTAATTCCGTGGCTTAGCAGGAACATGTTTAGGGCATATTCCCTTTCAAGTCTAGCTTTCCCAAGCACGCTGAAGCCTCTTGTACCGAGAGCCCAAAGCGCTAATGGAAACCACTTCCAACCGTACCAGTCCTTAAAGATTTTGACAACAATCCTCTCCTCATCTCCATCTCTCACAATCTTTAGTATGTACACGCTGTT
>CAZGXE010000103.1:0-4128 GCA_964529605.1 uncultured Candidatus Bathyarchaeia archaeon
CGCAAATCATTGGGGTAAAATAAACTATGCTCGATCATAGATAAATCCTTTGCCGCAGGCATCAGCCAGCATAGAAAAATCGGCTAAGGCTTTTATTCACCATAAGGTTTAAGTTTAATTGTATTATCGGCCGTTACGACAGTAATATAAAAATTAAGGTGATTGCCGTGGCAAAATTTCAGCCATTAGCCTCCGAGAGAAAACTGAAGGAAGAGATATGTAAAGTTATGAAAAGACTTTTTGATAGAGGTTTAATTTCAGCCATTAGCGGAAACGTCAGCGCTAGGATTCCAGAAGCTAAGGAGTTTTGGATAACGCCGAGCGGAGTATTCAAGGGTGAACTTGAGCCAGAGAATCTAGTGAAGGCAGATTTAGATGGGAAGGTTGCTGAGGGCCTTATGAAACCCTCAATAGAAACCCCTTTTCATGCAATGATATATAGAAGAAGAAACGATGTGAACGCTGTGGTACATAGCCATAATCCCATTACAACAGGCTTAGCTCTTGCGGGAATCCAAATACAACCAGTAACAATTGAAGCGGCAGTCATACTGAAGGGAATTAGGACTGTACCATGGGCTTTTCCGGGCACCGATACCTTGGCGAACCTAGTAGGCGAGCATATTAAGGATGCCAAGGCACTAATATTAATGAACCATGGGGTTATAGGCGTTGGAAGCAGCCTCCTTGAGGCTGAGGCTATTGTTGAAACGTTGGAAGAGGTGGCGAAAGCTCAGCTTGTGGCATGCTTATTCAAGAAGGAGATACCTCTAATACCTGAGAAAGACATTGAATTAATAAAAAACATTCATCTATAAGACTAAATATTTACCTAGGATCCCGTTTTTCCGCAAATACTTCGTGTGGTAAATTTCTGATGCAATCTCATTTTCTAGGGGTGTAAAGGTTCCCGGCTTTAATTTCATATCAAAGGATTTCTTGAATCCTAGGATTAAAGCCTTTTTCACATCCCTCATACTTATCTCTCGACCTATCTCGTCTCTAACTCTTGTGACCGGACTCCACATACTTGTGCTTCTATCTCTCGCTTTCTCATCATGAGCAATAAGGGTCTTCTCTAGCATCCTCAGATCGGAGTCGACTAGAAGGGTTCCATGATGCAATATAACCCGTCTCCTTCTCAATTGAGCTGAACCAGAAATTTTCTTTCCGCGAATAAATATGTTGCCAGGCGGCTTAAAAGTGATGAACGAGGTCAATCCGAGATACTCCAGCCCTTTAACTAGGCCGGAACATAAAATTCTATACGATTCTACTATATCTAAACCCTTCACAATAGGATCATCCGCATCTAAAACAACAGTGTAATTTAGGTTGCCCAAGTCATGGTAGACTGTGCCTCCGCCAGAAAATCTCTTAACCACCTGTATTTTCTTCTCAACGCATACTTTAAGATTGACTTCAGCGTTAACCTTTTGAGAGTAGCCGACTACAACCGCACGCTTATTTCTCCAAAACCTAAGAGTCGGCGGAATAGCCCTTCTAATCCTAGCCTGGAGGATAGCCTCGTCTATAGCTAGGTTCTTGGCGGCATCATAGGTTATCTCCGAATCTAAGACTCTCCATAGAGTCAATCTATACTTCTCCAGTCATCCAGCATTTTCTGGTATAGAAGGGTAAATGCGGATTGTTGAAAAATCTTTTGCAACATTGGAAAAACTTATTTTCCGTAAAGGTGATTAAAAAATAGGAGACGATGGTCAGGTATGAAGATGAAGGCAGCTCTTCTTGTCGGTAAAGAGCATTTCGAAATAAGAGAGGTTGAAAGACCTAAATGCAGTTATGGAGAGGTTCTGGTTAGAGTTAAGGCATGCGCCATATGCGGCACGGATCTGAGAATATTCCGCGGTAAGAAGAGAATTGATGTCCCAATAACTGGACATGAGATCTCCGGGGTGATTGAGGAGGTAGGTGAGGGTGTTGAGGGACTTTCAGTTGGCGATAGAGTGCTCATTGAAACAGTTATTGGATGCGGCGAATGCGACGCTTGTAAGAGGGGCGAGGAAAACCGTTGTAGACGTGGGTTTAAGGCCATAGGTTACCAATATAATGGCGGCTACGCTCAGTTTCTCCTTATGCCCAAAGAGGCTGTAAAGCAAGGATGCGTAATCAAGATGCCGGATAACGTGTCCTTTGAGGAGGCAACCATTGTTGAGCCATTCTCCTGCGTAATTAACGGTTGGGCTCCATTCAAAAGGAGAAAAAAGGGATTCACAACGGTGGTGATAGGGGCTGGAATAATCGGCATGCTCCATGTAGAATATGCCAAGCATATGGGTTCAAGGGTTATCCTAATTAATCGTACGGCTCCGAGGCTTATTCTCGCCCAGAAAATCGGCTTACCCGCCGACGAATTTGTTGATGCAAGCAAAATCAACCCGATTGAGAGGGTTAAAGAATTAACAGGCGGCTTAGGCGCTGACGTTGTAATATGCGCTGCTTCATCCAAAGAGGTTCAGAAAGAAGCCCTTGAGATGGCGGCCGTAGGAGCTGACATAAGCTTCTTCGCAGGCTTACCGAAAGATGACCCCTATGTGATGCTTAATACAAACTTAATCCACTACAATGAGCTCCATGTTCATGGATCTAACTCTTCGAATAGAAGACAGTATTTAGAAGCGTTAAACCTCATAGCATCCGGAAAAGTTAACGTTAGAAAGTTTATAACCCATAGGTTTCCGCTGGAAAAGATTACTGAAGCGATAAGAACGCTTGAGGACAGAAGTAAAAACGCTATAAAAATAATAGTTGATCCATGGATGTAGCGCCTAGGGGAAGTACACCATAACCCTCCCCGGCTTAGTTTTCGCTTCTCCCTCCTCCGTGTCAGCGTATTTGAACGCTTCAGTTAAATCGTTCACATTCTTGATGAGGAATTTCTTCGCTGAGATTATCCGCCTGATTTTACTCTGAACCTCATTTGACTTCAACAATTCTAAAGCCTTAACATAATGTTCCATTCTGCTGCGTGTGGAACCCTTAAAGGTTAAACCCTTATTCACTATTTTGGTTACTTCAACAGGTATTTCACCCTTTGAGATTCCGACTAAAATGCATTTTCCCCCGGGCCTAAGAAGATCTATAGACTCTTTTATGGTGACTCTGTGCGCTTTTCCGCCGACGGCCTCAAATGAAACGTCAACTATTCCGTAGAGGACGTTTAATTTCTCAGCTTCCCTTATTGAATTTATTGTGGAAGCGAAATCATTGGCTAACACAAGCTTTTCATCCACTATACCAATCATATAAAGTCTTTCACGTGGCACCCCACCAATATAGGAGGCTGCTAAAGTCAAGAGGAAACCCACCGTCCCATCACCTATGACAGCAACAACATCAGAATCACCAATTTTAGCCTCCCCAATCGCGTTTAATGCAACTGAGAACGGTTCGGTTAGGGCGGCAACCTCTAAATCTAAGCCTTGAGGAACCGGTAAAACACGGTTCTCCGGATATAAAAAGAATGTTCTCGCCAGCCCATCAGCTGTAGCAGCCATATACCTTGCGTTTTGACATAAATTTTCTCTGTTTCTTCTGCAGGCGTAACATTTACCGCATGGTATCATTGGGTTGACTACAACTTTTGTTCCAATATCTAATCTGGTTCCGTCACCCTTCTCTACTACTTCAGCAACACCCTCATGAAGCAGGCACATAGGCAATCTCTTCTTAAGTTTCTCCGGTTCCTTTTCGCCCTTAAAATATAACATTTCGCTTCCGCAGATTCCGGCGACAATAGGCTTCAGTAAAAGAAAACCTTTAGGAACGCTTTTTATGGTTCTCTCCCTTACAACGAATTTGAACGGCTCTACCAGACAGAACTCTCTCGCAATAAATTTCATATTAAAATTTTAAGTTCGGATGAAAATAAGTTTTTTCATCATACATCCCGAACTTTAATATTTAAGGCAGTATGCAACGGGATAAACATGGATTTCTTTTAAACTTTTTAAGTAAGGAAAAACGAATAGTTAAAGATTGAAGTATGGAGAAGAAGATTGAGGAATTATATAGCCGCTCCCTCCGGAAAATGTCAAGCGCCCTAAAAGAAGTTGAGTCTGTGATAACAGCCTTTAACACAAACATAGATGCAGTACATTTCCTTAA
>CAZGXE010000104.1:0-4120 GCA_964529605.1 uncultured Candidatus Bathyarchaeia archaeon
TGAGGGGAAGGAAGGCCTTTTAGAACCTCTCTAAAAATTCGTCAAGTTTTCCTTCGGATTCAAGTTTACCAAGCCAGTCTACAATTCCAACCCTCTTTTCTCTCCTACCATTAAGAACCTCAAGAACTTCCTGGACAACTTCATCCACACTTTTTTGTGATACATCAATCTCGCAAATCTTCTCAACACCGCATCTTTTTACCGCATCATAGAGGCAGACGTCAAGAATCTCAGCTGCAAGATTCTCCCTGATCTTCTCATCATTATAGGAGCGGCTCTTAAGGGTCCTTCTCAGCTCATCAGGGTCTCTTCTTAAAACAAAAACTACGGTGACCCTCTCTGGTGGAACAACATCAACCGCAAAGTGACCCTCAACAATTATGTCCTTGGATGCCGTTGAAAATATTTCCTCAACCCTCTTTGAAATCTTCTCTATGTCCGCGATTAAAGTGTCCCTCTCTTTGTCCACACCGATATAGAGATTTTCATCCCTAACTAGCTTGCTTATAGATATTATCTGTGCATCTATCTTAGATGCAAGCGCCTTTGAGATTGAAGATTTGCCGACGCCCGGTGTTCCAGTGATAATGATTATCCGCTTGATCTCACATTCACCTTTTTCTTTCTTGGAAGTCAGCTAGCCACGGTTGAGAATACTCTTTTCAAATTTTTATTCTAATCTCCTCTTTTATGTTTCTCAGAACAAGCGCCGTTTCAGTGCTTGTAATACCATTAATCATCCCTATTTCATCAATTATTTTGGTTAGCTTATACCGGTCTTCTATTCGAACCTTCGCTATAGCATAATACGGGCCTGTCACATCGTAAACCTCATAGACATCATCCATTTTACTCAGGGTTTCAAGGACCTTCTGAAGCTTTTTCGGGTCAGCCTTTATTAAGACAAAAGCCATAATGTTCTTTCCAAGCATTTCAGGTGAAACTATCGCTGTAAATCTCTTTATAATCCCCTTCTTCAGGAGCTTTTTCATTCGAACAAAAACCGTTGTTTCACTTACATTTAGTTTCTCAGCTATCTTTCTGAGAGAGATTCTCGCGTCATCCTGAAGCATTCTAAGGATTACCTTATCTACTTCATCAATGCTCGAAGCCATTTTAATTTCCCCTTAATAAAGATTTTTAATTCAGATATATAAAATTGATTGAGAAACAAATGTTAATTACCAAAATCATTAAAAATGCTTTTCGATTTTCCGAAATATTTATAAAGAAAAATTGGCTCTCCTATTAGAGCGTAACTGAAGGAGGCGATGGCCTTCAAAGCAAAATGCCCTGAATGTGGTGGTGAAATAGACGTTCCGGAGGACGTTATCTCCGGCGAGATTGTTAGCTGCCCAGACTGCGGGCTAGACTTAGAAGTTAAAATAGATGAGAATGGAGCGATAGCTCTTGAGCCCGCTGAAATAGAGGGTGAGGATTGGGGCGAGTAGACATAGATGATTCAGATAAGTCTAGTGTATGATAGAATTAGATGGGAGGAGAAGGCTCTCATACAGGCTTCAAGAAGGCTTGGGTTAGACTTAAACCCAATAGATTCGAAGAGGATCTATCTAGAGGCCCTTGGCGAATCTAAAGAAGCCATGGATAGGTTTGGTGACTTAGTGATCCAGCGTTGCATAAGCTACTTCAGAGGATTGCATATGGCAGCCATTCTAGAGAACTTTGGGCTTCAAGTGATTAATCCATTCCATACCTCCCTAGTCTGCGGAAACAAATTGTTCACCACATTAACTCTGGTAAGGGCAGGCATCCCGGTTCCAAAAACTTTCGTCGCCTTCACTGATGAAAGCGCATTTAAGGCCCTAAATGCTTTAGGTTACCCCGCTGTTTTAAAGCCTGTTGTGGGAAGCTGGGGCCGCCTTGTGGCGCTTATTAGGGATAGGGATGCAGCCCAAGCCCTCCTGGAGAGCCGTGAGGAGATGCAGAACTCACTTATGCAGATATATTATCTTCAGGAGTATGTTAAGAGGCCGCCGAGGGACATACGTGTACTCACAGTCGGGGATGAGGTTGTTGCAGCTGCATACCGATATTCAGCTGAAGGCGATTGGAGAACAAATATTGCGAGGGGAGGAAGAAGTGAATCTTGCCCAGTCACTGATGAGCTTGCTGAACTCACCCTCAAGGCTTCCGAGGCTGTGGGCGGCGGTGTGCTGGCCGTTGACTGCATGGAATCCCCAGATGGCATAGTTGTTCATGAAGTTAATAATACGCCTGAGTTTAGGGGCTTATATTCCGCAACTAAGGTTGACATTCCTAGGAAGATCATTGAGTATGCTGTTAGGGTGGTGAAGAAATGAAGGTTGGTATTTTCGGGGCTTCAGGGTACGTTGGCGGCGAACTTCTACGCATTCTCCTGGCGCATCCAAGAGTTGAAGTTACCGTCGCGACATCAAACACCTACGCTAAGGAGTATGTTCATAGGGTACACCCAAACCTTAAGGGTCAAACGGACCTCAAATTCATCAAGTCTGACCCGGCGGAGGCGGCTGGCTTATGCGACCTACTATTTGTGGCTACACCACATGGTGTTTCATCGAATTTTATACCTGAGCTCATTGAAACAGGTCTGAGGATAATTGATGTAAGCGCCGACTTCAGGCTCAAGAAACCGGAGGATTATATTAAATGGTATGGTTGGAGCCATAGGAGCCCGGAGCTTCTGGAGAAGGCGGTTTACGGCCTACCGGAGCTTCACCGGGAGGAAATAAAGAAGGGTCAGCTTATAGCTGTTCCCGGCTGTATGGCTACAGCCGGCATACTGGCTCTGGCGCCCATAGTGAAGTCAGGTAAGATTGAGGAGGATAGGATTGTTATTGATTTTAAGGTTGGCTCCTCCGGCGCCGGAGCTAAACCCTCCTTATCATCCCATCATTCTGAGCATTATAGCGTTGTTAGGCCGTATAAGCCTGTTGGACATAGGCATACGGCTGAGATAGAGCAGGAGCTAAGCCTACTCTGCGAGAAAAGAATCAAGGTTTCCATTTCCGCTCATGCGGTTAACATGGTTAGAGGCATACTCTCAACATGCCACGTTTTTCTTAAAGAGCCGATGAGAAACATTGAGGTTTGGCGTATGTATAGGGAATTCTATTCCGGTGAGCCGTTCATCAGATTTATACGCTATGCTAAGGGGATCTTCAGGTATCCGGATCCAAAAATTGTTGTCGGCTCAAACTACTGTGATATAGGATTCGAGGTTGATCCTCACACAGATAGGCTTGTGATTTTCTCGGCTATCGACAATCTGATAAAGGGCGCGGCGGGAACAGCTGTTCAGGACATGAATATTATGTGCGGCTGGGATGAAAGGGAGGGCTTGCGCTATTCAGCTCTCCATCCGATTTAGGTTCACACCTTAAAGCTAGGGGGGATGGTGATTAACCATGATAGTTCTGAAGGTTGGCGGAGACGTATTCAAGAGAGGGTTAAATCAGACTCTTGCCGATGACGTAGGGAAGATCCTAGAGAAGGATAGGCTGGTTATCGTCCACGGTGGGGGCGATGAGGTTACGGAGGTAGCTGAGAAGCTCGGTAAAGAGCAGATTTTCATAACCTCACCTCAGGGTATAAGAAGCCGATATACAGACTGGGAAACAGTGGAAATATACACTATGGTTATGGCCGGCAGAGTGAATAAGGCCATTGTGAGGTGGCTTCTAAGCCAAGGCATAGTCGCCGTCGGCCTATCAGGCATAGACGGTGCATTAATGGTGGCTAAGAGAAAGAAGAAACTTCTCATAATCGATGAGAGGGGTAGAAGACGAATAATTGATGGAGGATTCACGGGGAAAATAACTAAAGTGAATTCTCAGCTGCTTGAGGTTCTTCTTGACAGCGGCTATGTACCCGTTATCTCGCCGGTGGCTATAGGCATAGAGAATGAGTATTTAAATGTTGACAGCGATAGAGCTGCTGGAAAGATAGCTGGAGCGTTAAATGCGGATAGAATAATTTTTCTAACAGATGTACCGGGCATACGTCTAGACGGAGAATACGTTAAGGAGATTCATTTAAGCGAGGCTAGAGGGATTCTGCCTAAAATCGGCCCTGGAATGGATAAGAAGGTTCTTGCATCAATTGAGGCTTTAGACGCAGG
>CAZGXE010000105.1:0-4052 GCA_964529605.1 uncultured Candidatus Bathyarchaeia archaeon
CTTTACAATAAGGAGATTATAGAAGCTGTTGCCTCCGAAGTTTCAAAATATAAGTTCCCATTAGTTGTTGACCCGGTCATGAAGGCTAAGTCTGGAGCGCTATTATTAAAGCCTGAAGCCAAGAGAGCATTAAAGGAAGAACTTCTTCCCCTAGCGATGGTTATCACTCCAAATAGGTTAGAAGCAGAAGAGCTCTCCGGAATGAGAATCGGAAATATTGAGGATGCGAAAAAAGCTGCGAGAGCCATTTATAGGATGGGGCCTCAGGCTGTAGTGATTAAGGGCGGGCATCTAGATGTTGCGGAGGAAGCGCCTGACATACTCTATTATAAAGACGAGTACAAGATTTTTAGCGCACAAAGATTAGATGTGAAGACAACCCATGGAACCGGCTGCAGTTTCTCAGCGGCTATAGCAGCCTTCTTAGCGATGGGCAAGGATGTGCCTTCAGCGGTTAGGCATGCAAAGGATTTTGTTACACAGGCAATAAAATTCGGTTTAGATATTGGCAGAGGTCCAGGACCCGTTAATCCAATGGCCCCCCTGTATCGGGAAGCCTCAAGATATCGCACTTTAAGAAGAATTGAGGAAGCTAGAAGAATTCTCGAGGGATCCCCTTATCTTGCTAATATAGCGCCTGAGGTTGGAATCAATATTGCTATGGCATTACCCCATGCTGAAAGCATAAAAGATATTGCGGCTATCCCTGGGAGGTTGGTAAAAGTTTTTAGTAGCGTTAAATCCTTTTTGCCACCAGAATTCGGGGCTTCAAGTCATTTAGCGAGATATTTGCTTGAAATATTGAGGTATGATTCAAGTAAGAGAGCTGCGATTAATATAAAATTTTCAGAGGAAATTTTAGATCTATTGAGGAAAAGAGGTTTTAAGATATCCTCTTACGACAGAAGCGAGGAGCCGGATGAGATCAAGCGTGTTGAAGGCATGAGTATACCATGGGGAGTGAGAAGAGCGATTGCTAAAATCGGTGGAGTTCCGGACGTAATATATCATAAGGGGGATGTGGGGAAAGAACCCATGATAGTTATTTTCGGGGAGGACGCTGCTATATTAGCAAAAAAAGTTGTTGATGTAGCGTGCGAGTATAAGCGTTAAATCACTACTTTTAGAAGAAAGAATTAAATTTATTAATCTCACTGAGCATATTTCGTTCTTAAAGGAGTCATGCATTTGAAGGATCAATGGAAGATGAAGATTAGACTACCCAAATTACCTTTACCACTAGCAATTTTTCTAATTCTGATATAAGCGTTCTAAATAGTTGGATACTCGATGATTTATCTTGCACTAACAAAAAATTTAACTCAAGACGGAAACTACATACAAGTTAAGAAGGAATTTCTTGAATTCAAATTTCCGAGAAACTGGATTACTCCCTATCCATACTTTTCCCCGATATGGGAGAATGAGACTTATTACATAGTATACTTAGTCAATCCTGACTTAAATTCCGCACTATACATTGTCTGCTATAAGAACCAGAATAGTGCGCACAATCTTCTCAGCAAACGGAATCTCACCGATGAGATATCCGTGATAAATTTTGAGGTTAAAAGATTTCATGAATGGTTTACTCAAGGAAACGAAAATGCTACCCTATCTTCTATTGAAAATGGAAGCGTCGAAATCTCAAGGCATACTGCCTCTTACTCGATTGTTCGCATAGAGAAAGCATTTGAAAGAGACAATGTTTTTTACAATGTTACCGGAGTTTTTGTTGTTTGCCTAATGCCGGAACGACTTCTCGAAGTTATCTTCTATACGTGGGAAGACAAAACATGGGATAAGGCTTATGGCGACTTCCAAACAATATTGAATTCCATGGTGATAAAAGATGGATCTGAATAAGATAAAAAACCTAAATTATTGGTTGATAATCCACTTACTTATAGGCGGCGGAATCTGCTTTTTCATAATACTTGCTTTCGACGGATTAATATGGATGGCTGTCGAATGGACGCTTAAAACTTCTAATCTTTTGGGAGCATTTGTTTTCGAGGAAGCGCAAAATGGATATTACATTATTAGGCTTGGGGCCCTATATCTGGTAAGCGGTTTTCTCAGCGGTCTTTACACGGGATACCAAATTAAGGAGAAACTTAAAATAAATATGATTTTTCCGAGCATCACTGGATTCGCTTTCTTAATGGCGTTCAGGTACTTTTCCGGATACTTAGGTATATCAAATGTGGAGGTTTTTCTTAGAGCCATCCTTATGCCGCTGATCGTAACAACTAGCGGCGTATATTTGGGCGGTTATACTCTTAATTGGCATATCGAAGAAGAGTCTGAAGAAGAAAAAATAACTCTGATAATGAAAGGCGAGTGAAAGAATTATAGAGCTACTAAGATCAGTATATCGTTTACATTTGTACCAGTGGGTCCTGTATAAATTAAATCTCCTAGCTTCTTAAAGAACGAGTAAGAATCATTATTACGTAGGTATTCTTCGCAATTAAGCTTCATCATTTTTGAGCGATTTATTGTGTCACCATCTACAATTGCTCCCGCAGCATCTGTTGGCCCATCAACTCCATCAGTGCTAACTGAGGCCAACGCTACACCCTTCAATCCGGAAATGATTAACGCTGAAGCTAACGCTATCTCTTGGTTTCTGCCGCCTATGCCGCTTCCCACAACCGTAACTGTACTCTCACCCCCAGCAACTATGCCCGCTGGACGGCTAACCGGATTATTTGATGATGCGATTTCTCTCGCTATTGCGCCAATAAACAGACCTATATTTCGCGCTTCACCTTCCATATAGGAGGTTAGTAGGAGAGTGTTTAATCCTGCACTCTTCAATATGTTTACTGCAGACAGGCATGCAATCCGGTTATTTCCTATTATAAAATTATAAACCCTCTTAAGATATGGATCATCGCTTTTAGGTGTTTCTTGACTTAATCCCCTCACACCTCTCGAGAGCAAAATCCTAACAGAATCAGGGACTGCATTCCAAATGTTATATTTCTTCAGAATGTTAATTGCATCCTCAAATGTTGTTGGATCTGGAACCGTTGGTCCTGAAGCTATAACATCTAATGGATCACCAACAACATCTGATAGCAATAGGGTGATAAGTGTAGCTGGATATGTACTTTTTGCGAGCTGCCCGCCCTTAAACTTTGATAAATGCTTCCTAACAGCATTTATTTCATTAATTGTCGCTCCACATTTTAATAGGAGCTCAGTAACTTTTCTTTTATCTTCAAGAGAAATTTCATCCCGCGGATAGGTCATGAGGCTTGATCCGCCTCCTGAGATTAAACAAATAATTAGATCGGATTCATCAGCATTTTCAATCAGCTCCATAATTTTTTTTGCTCCCTCAACACTATTCTCGTCTGGGATCGGATGGCTTGCCTCATGAATTTTTATTATCTTCGTTTTGGAGAAGCCAGCTGTTCCGTGTGGAACGATAACGATTCCCTCATTTATCCGTTCGTCAAGAACTTCCTCCATTGCCTTAGCCATATATCCGCTCGCTTTTCCGCCGCCGATCACAAATATCCTTTCGAAAGTTTTAAGATCGAATATCTTTTTGTTCACGATAAGCTTTCCATTGGACAACGCAACTTTTGAACGAATTAACTCTCTCGGATCTACAGATTTAATTGCGCTTTCAATTGCATCCAAAATTATCTTTCTAGCTTTCCGATCAACATTCGATTGGGCATTACTCAAAATTTCCTTTCTATTTCTGACCTTCACATTCAATCGCCCTCATAGCTATATGCGTTATAATAAAAGATTTATTCTCCGCAACCTTAAGAATTATCTGAGCGTTGCCTTGAAGAATTTAATTCGGCTACCTAACGTTCACAAATCCATTTTTTATAAGAGAACAGCAAATCATAAGGTTCAATGCATCTTATGTGAACGAAGATGCGTGATTCCGCCGGGGAAATTAGGCTACTGTAAAACTAGGGTGAATATTGACGGTGTGCTTTACACAGTTGTCTATGGTGTTCTCAGCGCAATAGAGAGTAGGCCGATAGAGATTAAGCCCTTCTTTCATTACTGGCCAGGTT
>CAZGXE010000106.1:0-3963 GCA_964529605.1 uncultured Candidatus Bathyarchaeia archaeon
TCTCTCTCAAAAACGGTTGTTATAGATCGCGAAGTCGCCGGGCTCCTTCAGGAGCGTCTCAGAGACTTAGAAGAAGAAAACTTGCAGCTCCATAAGCGCATGAGGATTATGAAAGTTATCATAGCAATTCTTATATCAGCTATGTCAATAATGGCCCTGCTCATTGCGCTTTGAGAGACACCACTCGATTCCCTCGTGGAGAAAATCAGGATGCTCCCAAATAAAATAAAGGATTTGGAAAAAGAAATAAATGCTCGAATAGAAATTGTGAGGAGAAGCCCATACCTGAAAATCCACAAAGTGAAGAGGCCTGAAGTCGACCTTCAGAATATGGTTCTAGCAGAGTCCGTTAAAACTTACAGAACTTTTCTCTCATAAAGGCAAACATTTATAGGATCCTAGAAACGCGTTGACATCAATCTATTTATTGCCTTTCGCATACTAGGTTTAGGGAAGGAAGGGTTCCATTTTGGGAGATCTTAGAGATCTAGGTGAGAGAAAAATTATAAAAAAGATAGTTGGACTTTTAGACTCTATGCCGGATATGCCAATTCCCATCGGCGACGATGTCTCAGCTATCCGAATTGATGAGAGAAGATTAGCCGTTATAAAGGTGGATATGCTTGTCGGCGAAACTGATGTTCCTCCGGGTATGAGCCTGAGGCAGGCGGCTAGGAAAGCTATGGTCATGAACGTGAGCGACTTCGCGGCTAAAGGTGTTAAACCTCTAGCTGCTTTAGTCTCCCTTGGTTTACCGCGTGGTTTCAGAAAAGAGGATGTAAGAGAGATAGGTTTCGGCATAAATGATGGCGCTAGAGAATATGGTGTGTATGTTATAGGTGGAGATACCAACGAAACCTCAGATCTAATCATTGATTGCGCGCTTATAGGATTCTGTGATGAAGGAAGAATTGTTAGGCGCAGCGGAGCTAAGCCGGGCGATATGGTTGCAGTAACCGGATTCTTCGGGAAAACATCATCCGGACTTAAGATTCTGCTTGAAGGATTAACTCCACCCGAGCGTTTAAGAAAGCCTCTGGTTGAATCGGTTCTAATGCCGAAGGCACGGCTTAAAGAGGGCCTCGCCCTAGCGGAGCTGGGTGCGTTAACATCCTCAATAGACTCCAGCGACGGCCTAGCATGGAGTCTCCACGAGCTCTCAGAAGCAAGCGGAGTCTGCCTTCTAATCGATAGGATTCCAGTAGCGCCTGAGGTGGAAATGTTTGCCAAAGAATATGGTTTAAACCCCATCAACCTAAGCCTTTACGGTGGAGAAGAGTACGAGCTAGTTGTTACAGTTAAGCCTAACCTCTGGAACAGAGCGGAGAAAACGCTAAAAAATATTGGGACGACGCTGATAAAAATTGGCAGAGTTATGAAGGGAAGCGGGGTTAAATTAGAAATAAATGGGGAAAAACGGATTATAGAAAGAAAGGGATGGGAACACTTTAGAAGCGGCTGATAATGTACCCCAGGCGGCTGCTCGAGAAGTTTCCCACAGAGCATCTTAGCATTTTGTTATCAAACCGGGTCAGCTTAATTTTCATCATATTGCGGAACATTACTGAATAAATTTAGAGGGGTAGCCTATAAAGCCTCCTCAGAAAGTTTCTATATTCCTTAGTATTTCGAATATTTCAGCAAGTGCTTCTATTTCATATTTTGCTTTAGCCTCTTCTGATTCCGGCTCTTCCACACAATGATCTCCCCTCTTAAGCCTAACGCTGATCAAACCGGCTCTGTTCGCATGGAGTATCACTTTATTTAGCCGGCTGCTCACATAAAGAGATTCCCAAGGCTTAGCGTCCAATTTTTTTAGGCATTTCTTAAATACTTTGCTAGTTAATTCTGGGGTTCCATATTCTTCGGATATTGCAACCGAATGGAGGAGATGGTGTACGCTTAATTGTATGAGTTTTTGCCACTCCTTAACGGCTATGCCATCCGAAACCACACCTAGCCTATATCCTTGATCACGTAGCTTAATCAGTGTTGGAAGGACATCTGGAAATGGTTTAAGGTAGACTTGGCTGGTTTCACGATATGCAAGAACGCCTGCGGCTATGACCCTTGGGTTCCATTTTAATCCTAAATGTTCAAGCAGTCTGTCGAAGTGTCTATTGTAGTTGGACCCATACTCTTCTACGATCCTTTCCAGCTTCTCGTATCCGCTCTCTAGGTCTATTGGGAGCCCTGCTTCGATCATAGCTCTTATTGCATTAAGTCTAGCCATTCTCATTTGGAGGGAGGAGTCGTATAATGTGTCCTCAATATCGAAGATTACAGCCTTTATTTTCATCCTACTTCACCACCTTCATGAGTTTTTCCGGTCTATCCGGATTCAGACCTTTAAATACTGCCACATAGTATGCGAATAGCTGAATTGGAACAATAAATATGATTGGAGAGAAAATTTTAGGTAAGCTGGAGGGAACATAAAGAACATCATCTGAGATTTCAGCTAATGGCTTAGATTCTTCCGTTCTCTCTAAGATTGAGATCACGCTTGCACCGAAGCCCTTGAAGCTCTTAGATATGCCTAGATGACCGTTAACTTCATCTTTGGGAGAGATTATGATGATTAGTGTTCTCTTATCAACCAGCCTTATTGGTCCATGAAGAAACTCGCGGGTTGCAAATCCCTCTGCAAAAACCATACATGTCTCCTTAAGTTTCAGCGCTGCCTCCAATGAGGTAGCATAATTCGGTCCACTGCCCAAGATAAATATTAAGTTTCTATCTTTATATTTCCTAGCTATTTCTCGGATAGGCTTCCCAAAAGTTTCAAATGTCTCCTCAATAATTTGCGGTATGGTGTATAATTTTTCCCTTAATCCCTCAATTTTTGCCGAATATCTCTTAAATTCTGCTAGCTCAAGAGCGAACATAAAAATAGCCATTAACTGTGTAACGTAGGTTTTAGTTGCTGGAACAGCGTTCTCCTCCCCAGATCTAGGAAAAATAGTGTAGTTTGCTAGTCTTGCAAGTGTGCTTCTAAAATTGCTGGTTACCGCAAGCACGTCCATTCCCTTTTTTAATGCAGCTTTAGCAGCGTCAAGAATATCTATGCTCTCACCAGACTGAGAGATTGCTATTAGAAAAGTTTTCCTAGAAATACTCGATGATGCCCATTGCTGAAATTCTGAGGCTGGTATTGTGCTGGTTATCAAATCTGTTAAGCTTGAGAGAACATACTGGCTTGCTAATCCTGCGTGATAGCTTGTTCCGCTTCCAGTTATATATGCCATCTCATAATTTTTGGCTTTAATTTCGCCTGCAATTCTTCTTATATTTTCCTGCTCTTCAATAAGGGTTTTCCTAATTGTGGAGGGTTCTTCGAGAATCTCTCTTATCATGTTGTAACCGTAGTAGTTGGCGGATTTCAGTCCAGTTCGCCCCTTAATCTAGGGCATCATTCATAGTAGATTAATTTTCCTCTCTCAAGCTGCTTCTGCAATTTTTCTACAGCCCTATATACGTCTTCCTCCCTTTTTGCACCCGTGCAGACTAATTTCCCGCTTGCGAATAAAAGTATGACGACCTTCGGGTCATCCATTCTGTAAATTAAACCTGGAAACTGCTCCGGCTCATACATTGTCTTACCGAGTTCGTAAGCGGATCTCTCCAAATCTATCATTCCGCCTAAATTAGCTGAGGCAACGATATTCTGTATCTTCAATTCCGGTTTGCCGATTATCACTATTCCGCTCTTCTTAAGCTCCCTGATCACTTTCATAATTGCTCTGCGGGCTTCTTTCTCAGATTTTGCCCCTGTACAGACCATCTTGCCGGAGTTAAAAATCAATGTTGCGGTCTTCGGTCTTTTAAGTCTGAAGACTAGGCCTGGAAACTGCTCCGGCCGATATTCCACACCGGGATATCCCTTGACAACAGCGTTTAAATCTATCTTCTGATTTAAGGTTGCGGATGCAACTACATTCTCTATCTTAACCTTGACCTGAG
>CAZGXE010000107.1:0-3962 GCA_964529605.1 uncultured Candidatus Bathyarchaeia archaeon
CATAGAAACATATGTAAAGAAGTTCATCGACCCAGTTATTTTTCCACGTAGGCTCTTTGGGACAAGATCAGCAAATAATGCTTGAAAGGCTGAAAAGCCTAAAAGCTGCCCAGCCCCAAACATTATCATTGATGCAAACAGTGTTAAATAGTTGCCATAGAGGAAAAGAAAGACCGCCAGGGTCATCAGTATTCCCGATAGGATAAGGGGCTTCTTTCTCCCAATTTTATCTATTAAATGCCCAGTAGGGATTGAGATAAGTATCATACTTATGAACAATGCGATGTTAACGTATCCCCACCTTTCCCTCGCTAGCTGTAACGCCGGATCAATCTTGGAGGGCAGAGAAGGGTTAGGTTCCCCTCCTATCTGAAGAACATAAAATGCGTAAACAAGGAAGAACGGCCCCGACATTACAAAGGCGAACCTAGCTATTAGGGTTGCGATGAAAAGGAAGAGCGTTGATGCGGGAACCCTCCTCCAGACATCTATTCCCTCAAGAAGTGATTCAGGATAAGAAAAAAGAGCATCTCTCAAATTTAACTTTTCAGTTCTCTCAGCGGTTTCCTTCAGCTTAAGCCTAACTACTGCGGCAATCAAATAGAAAATAATAACTATGCTATATGCGATTCTCATTCCCTCTATGGGACCAAACAGCGAAATCCATCAAAATCCAGCTGATAACAAGTATAAGGTAATTTCCCCTAAAGAAGGAGAAAACGCTTTTTACTCTTTCCCAGTTTCCCAATTTCAAATCAAACCTTCATTCTTAAGCCAAGAGTCAGGTGAATAAAATCATAACTCTCAGTCACATTTAAGTTTGATGAAACCCCGCGCGCGCTGATTTCTGAGCTACATCCTATCCGAGGGCACAAACTTTCTTAGTTTCCGAAGCATATTTAGGCGTTCTCTATCGCCCAATTGAGCTTTCTCAACAGCCTCTCTAAGTATGCTTATCGATTCATCCATGGCTTCTCTGTCAACCGGATATGGAACACCGTCTTTTCCGCCGTAGGCAAACGAGTATTTCACTGGGTCTTTCCAGCTAGGCTTAGATCCATAAATTATTTCAGCCACCAATGCTAGACCCCTAACCGTTGATGGCCCTATACCCTTTATGCCTAATAATTCCTCATAGTCTCTCGGCTGCATCTCATACGCTCTTTTAAGCGCTTTCCAGTTTATCCTGAAAGGCATCGAAAGAAACTCTGCGATGTAATCCTTCCACTCTTTAGCTGATATTTCTGGAATCCACTCCTGAAGTGATCTTTGGTATGCCGGCCGAATCATTCTGAACATTCTCTCAAGCTTCTCGGTTTTTTCCTTAGCTATGTCAACCGATGTTTTTCGGCATTCCTCGCTCTCTCTAGCCGTCATGTCTAGGGCAATAGGTCTCTGTACATCTCCAACTATTGCATTATGCGGCTCAACAGCAAAGTTCCTAACGCGATTGGAGAGCCAATGGTATCTGCGAGCCGTTCTATCATTTATGTTCATGCCCTGCTGTATAACGGCCCATTTACCATCCTCCGTCATGAAGAAGGTATGATGATACAGTGGATAGCCAGCTTGTATAGCCGTATTATCAACTTTCGCACTCATCTTACTCGCGTACTTCAAACTATTTATCTTGTCAGTTGAAAGGTTGAAGGTTTCTCCAACCCTGACTATTTCAGACAAAGTCCCCCTAGAGGCTTTTCCCTTACCCCCGCAGATTGCTATACCTAAATCCTCATTCTTTAGAGCCGTCTTCAAAACTCCAGTAACAACTGTTGTAACGCCGGAAGAATGCCAATCATAACCTAAAACGCAGCCGAAAGCCTGAAACCAGTAGGGATCCGAAACTCTCTGGAGAAACATATCCCGCCCATACTCATCAACGATTATCACAACTATCTCCTTCGCAAGCTTTATCATGCGTTCAACTAACCATTGTGGCGCCCTACCGTGATGAAGCGGTAACTCAGCGAATCCGGTTCTCTTCAATTTTACCACTAATAATTCTACACTTTCAAAGGTTTTCTCAAATTTAGAAAATAATTGTTTTGAACTTAAATCTTCTTCCCTATTGTAAGACGCGTTTTCCTCTTTCTAAGCAGTCTCCCCTCCCGATCTATCTCCCCACGCTTAATTCTCGTCGTTGATATCGGAATTCGGTCTTCAGCCGGAATCATATCGATAACTATTATCTCCAGAGGTTTAAGCCCATTTTTCTCTCTCAAAACATTTAGTTCCCTAGCTCTCGGCTCAGTTTCTCTGCTGACAATTATCGCCTCAATCTCCCCACTCGTTGCAGCCGGACCGTAAGGATCGGAGAGCGGAATTATCCTCGCTCTGCTGGAAACCCCTATCTCCTCAAGAAACTCTACCAGCTCCCTCGACCTTTCCTCATATGAGGCGATTCCATGGTTTTTGCGCAGTTTTCTCGCAAACTCATCGGTGCATAATCCTATCCAGACATTCTCACCGTACTTAAACGCTATTGTGAGTAAGGCCTTATGCCCCCTATGTAGTTCATCAAATGTTCCGCCGACGGCAGCAATTTTAAACTTAGGCTTTTGCCCCTCAAGCTTCCCCATTCTTAATCCCGCCGAAACGCTAGGTCTAACAGTAAGCCTGCATTTAATATTTTCCAATCTATCCAGCCTCGCATTTCGTTCTTGGAAGGGGATTTAACGAGGGAAAGGCTTGAAAGCAGACTCTGAGAATAGGCGGCCCAAGAATTATAAGGAACGGGATCTCGGTTGCAAAGGTCCATATCATCCATATGAAGGCTACATATAATGGCAGCTGAAAGCCTCCTCCAACAGCGGCTGGTAGAACGAATATCTGGCTGTAAGCCCAGACAACAAAGCCTATAATGGTGCTTCCAACACCCAAGCCAACTATTGAGGCTATGCCGAAGCTTCTCCATTGAGGCCTTAAATACCCCAAAGCGATCATTATGAGGTAACTCGCAGTCGATAGCCCTATAAATAGGATTGCAGCGTTAAGCGAGACATAAGTCAGCAGAAGATATCCTAGAACCATAAACCCTGCCAAGAGGATTGCCCCTGTTAAGGCGACAATCCTCTTCCAGTTAATTCTCTTCCTTGAAATATATCCGATGAGATAGAAGCCGATAAAGTTTGATGTCACTCCAGCGGATAGGCTAAGCAGCGGATCACCATGTATTAGAAGATCACTTATAAATATGCCTATAGCAGCTCCTAAACCGCCAACTAACGGTCCGAAGAGCACTGAGAAAGCAGCTGGTATAACAACTGATGGCCAAAACCTCACTATCCCAACGCCGGGGGTTGTTATTGGGGCTAGAAGATAGATCACGTAACCGACGACCCCGTATAGAACACCGCATACACCACTTGCAATAACATCTATAGTCTTCATAGGGAATCCCTAAACCACCTATTTAGCAATCTTTAGGGAAATCTGGAGAAATAAGATTTTTGTATGAAATGTTTAAACATGTTCTAACCTTCCTATTACCTGCAAAGGTCGTTGCCGGTCCGATAGAATTACTCTTATATCCCTAGGAAAAAATAGAGGTATAGATTATGCTCTTAGGAGTTGCTGCCTCTATGATTATTAGTTTAGATATCGGTGCAAGTTTGACTAAGGGGATTCTTGTGGATGAAAACTTAAGGATCTCTAATAAATATGTTACACCGACGGAAGAGCCCAGGGCAACGGCTCTAATGGTTATAAGATATCTCCTAAATATGTTGGGCGCCAGCCGCAAGGGTACGGTGACAGCAGTCGTCGTTTCCGGCGGAGGCTCAAAGCTGATCGAAAATGAAATCTTAGGTCTACCTATTAGGCAGGTTGATGAAATAAAGGCAATAGGGCTCGGAGGTTTACTTTTAACCGGTAAAAACGAGGGGTTGATTGTAAGCGCTGGAACCGGAACCGCTATCGTCGCAGCCTACAATAATGGCGGGATCATAAAACATGCGGGCGGG
>CAZGXE010000108.1:0-3962 GCA_964529605.1 uncultured Candidatus Bathyarchaeia archaeon
ATAGATCCAGTCTCTAATATTTTTTCCTGATCCGTAAATTGGAATGGGCATGTTTTTTAGGGCTCTAATTATGGTTTTAGGAATTAGTTTTTCGGGGAACTGGTATGGACCGAAGTTGTTTGTGCATCTTGTAATAATGGTATTTAGCTGGTAGGTTCGGTGGTATGCTATTACAAGCATGTCTGCGGCTGCTTTCGAGGCGGAGTAGGGGTTGGAGGGTTTTAAGGGGCTGGTTTCTTTAAAAGATCCTTTAACCGCTTCACCGTAGACCTCGTCAGTAGATACGTGTACGAGGCTAGCTTTCCTATTATTTTTTCTTACAGCCTCTAGAAGGTTGAATGTTCCCATGGCGTTGTTTTGAATGAAGATGACCGGATCTCTTATGCTTCTGTCAACATGTGTTTCTGCTGCTATGTTTACTACAGCGTCTACTTGTTTGATTATTTTGTTTATGAGTTCTGAATCACGGATGTCTCCCTTGATGAATTTGTATCCTTTTTCGTTTTCTAGGTCTTTGAGGTTTGCTGGGTTGGCACCTATTCCCATTTTGTCTATGTTTACTATTTCATAATCTGAATATTTTGTAAGGATGTATCTGCAGAAGTTGCTTCCGATGAAGCCGAGTCCGCCTGTTACAAGGATTTTCAGGGTCATGGCTTCCTCTATTGACTTAGCGTTCTAGGTAGATTTCGTTTCGGTTTTTGTCGCAGACTAGTCTGTATCTGTAGATTATATCTCTGCCTAATAGTGAGGGCATACGTATGATGAGTGATTTTTCTTCTGGGGAAAGTTTGGACAGATCATGCTTTCCGACGAGTAAACGTAGGTTTTCTTTGATTATTTCTCCGTTTTCAGCTCTAAAGAACAATGCAGTGTCCTCAATTACGAAAGTTTCGATTAATCCGCCTAACCCGCCGATTTTTCTTTCTGCTTTTTTCAGTTTTCTTATGTTTATTCCGAGGTAATAGGTGTCCTTGTCTAGTAGTGTTGTTGCAGAGGCTCCGGTGTCAATGTGAAAATGAACAGGCTTCCTGATTTTCAAAGTCTTTGATTCAAGGGTTGCTCTGACGAAGGGGGCTGGAGGCTCAAACCTGTTGTCAAAGTAGCATAGAATCCTCATAAAAATCACCCAAGGAAGCCCCCTGCTTTATTCAGGGCGGAGTAGTTGACAGTATCAACGTCAGTTTTTCGCTGCTAACGAAATCCACAAAGATTTGTTCTTCTGGGTATTTTGCCTTAATCCTCTTCATTAAGGCACTTAGCTCTTTGTCATGGTCGACGATCTTTTGTTTGTATATTGCAACGAACTCACCGTCAAGTTTCTTGACTAACTCTTCGTAATGCTCCTTAAACCATGTCCAGTTCTTATCATGCTCCTCAAATAGAGCGACGTACTCAGACATTAAGTGAACCCCATACTATAGGATTTGCATCTCTTATTTATATGGTATAGCAAGCCAGTCCCATGGTTTGCCGGCTCTCGGGTCGCCTTTTTTGCCGTTGATGGATTTTGGTATTATGGTTGGGTCGTTCCACGGTCTTCTTTGCTCGTCTGGGTTTTTGTAATCGTACAGTCTATTTGTGAAGTATAGGAGGAAGGCTGTTTCGTTGCCTATAACTTTGAAGCCGTGCCAGTAATGTCCCGGTATTCTAACGATTTGAAGGTTTTGGCTGGTTGAGATTATTTCGTCTAGTTCTTGGCTTTCGTCTTCGTAGGCGCAGATTTTTAACGCGCCTTTAAGCACTAAGAAGTAGTCGACTTGTCCTCTTAGGTGTCTATGCCAAGCCCGCACGATTTCTGGGTAGCTTACGGAAAAGTTTGCTTGAACTATCTTGTCTTCACCTAGAATTTCCTTCCAATCTGCTCTCATAACTTCTGTGAAGGAACCTCTTTCATCGAAGAATTGTTTTAAATGTTTAACGATTATTCCTTTCAGCATAATCTACACTTTCTCATTTTGTGGTTCATATTTTCCTTATTATTTTGTGGGGGTTTAAATACGCTTCCAAAATTAATGTTTGTTGAAAAATGAATTTTGCTTTGGACATGACTCCACCAAAAATTACAGTAGCTCCTTCGCATTTTAGCCTACTGATTTAGTGTTTATCTGATTATGTTGCTATTATTGTTTATAGTTCTATTTGTGTTCTTTCTCCTATGATGAACTTTTTCCCGTGGGGTGTGTTGTTGTTTGATGTTATTTTTGAGTGGGCTGCGATTAGACTGTCTGTTATTCTTTCTTTTATGTCTATAGTGCAGTTGTCCATGATGATGCTGTTTTCTATTTCACCTCTTTTTATTGTACAGTTGTTTCCTATGCTTGTGTATGGGCCTATGTAGACGTTTGGCTCTATCGTTGTGTTTTCACCTATTATTGCTGGGCCTCTGATCAGGGCGTTTTCTTTTATTATGGTGTTTTTTCCTACGGAGACTCTGCCTTGGATTGATGCTTCGTTTTCGATTTTTCCTTTTATTTCTGTTTTTAGTTCGTCTAGGACTAGGCGGTTTGCTTCTAGTATGTCTTCTGGTGTTCCAGTGTCTTTCCACCAGCCTTGCACGATTTGGTAGCCTACTTTGTAGCCTTTTTCTAATAGTAGCTGAATTGCTTCTGTTATTTCGAGTTCTCCTCGCCATGATGGCTTAAGTTGTTTTATCATTTCGAAGATTACTGGTTTGAAGAAGTATATGCCGGTTAAAGCATAGTTGCTTGGCGGTTCCTTGGGTTTTTCTATTAGCTGCATGAGTTTTCCCTTTTGGTCGAATTTTGCTACGCCGAATCTTTTGGGGTTTTTCACTTTGCATAGGAGGATCATTGCGTCATCGTTTGAGTTTTTGAAGTTTTTTGCGTAGTTTTTTATTCCTCCTTTTAGGAGGTTGTCGCCGAGGTAGACGATGAATGGTTGGTTTTGCACGAATTGTTCACATAGGCTTACGGCGTGGGCTATTCCCTTCGGTTCATTTTGCTGTATGTATTGAATTTTTACGCCGTATCTGGAACCGTTTCCATATCGTTCTTTCACTTTTTCCGGGTAGATGTTTCCGAGGATTATGGCTATTTCTGTTATACCTGAGTTTCTGAGGTCTTCTAACACGTATTGCGATATCGGTTTGTTTGCAACTGGGATTAACTGTTTCGGACCTGTGTGAGTTAATGGTCTAAGTTTTGTTCCATATCCACCGTGAAGAATGACGCCTTTCAT
Source organism: uncultured Candidatus Bathyarchaeia archaeon (assembly GCA_964529605.1). Classification (GTDB taxonomy): domain Archaea; phylum Thermoproteota; class Bathyarchaeia; order Bathyarchaeales; family DTEX01; genus DTEX01. The sequence goes on from CAZGXE010000108.1 coordinate 3,202, forward strand.
CATTTCACCATTACTCAAAGTTATTAAAGTCATATATAATTAATTTGACGTCAACAGGTTTTTAGCCTCGCCTAAAACTGAATCCGAAATCTTGTTGGGTCATCAACTTCCTTAAGTAGTATTAACGCGTCTAGGCTTTCCTTCTCAAATCTTTTAATAAGATGGTTGATGCCTTCGCCGATTAGGTTGCCCCCAAATACATTATGAAGTCTGAGTCGCCAAGAAAATGGCTGGCGGTTTTCACAGCATGCGCTAATCCAAGCGGCTCCTGAACTATATATGTGACTTTTATGTTCCATGTGGAACCATCCTTAACATATTCTTTTACTGCGTCACCAGTTTCAGGCGCTATAATAACGCCGACGTCTCTAATTCCAGCCTGCGAAACATGATCCAAAACATAGCCTAAAACCGGCTTATTAGCCACTGGAATAAGCTGCTTAGCAGTAGTAAAGGTTAAGGGCCTAAGCCTAGTGCCCTTACCACCACTAAGCACAAGAGCCTTCATACTAGCGTCTCCATTTGTTTTCATCAGATTTTTCCTAGCTTCTTTAGCTTTTTTATTTTTGTTTTCGTCCACTCTTCAAGCGTCTTTCTTCCATTGAAGTTTGTGTCTACGTATTTGGGTTTTCTTTTAATGTTTCATTCAAAAAACTAACTAATTTATTTCCTTCGCTATTATCTATGATTTCTTTTGGTATTGGCATTTTAATCCTCCAATAGTTTACTTATTTGAAGTATAAACTCTCTGGCTCTCTCTA
>CAZGXE010000109.1:0-3918 GCA_964529605.1 uncultured Candidatus Bathyarchaeia archaeon
AAATAGTGTTCTCCGGTGGGAACCCGCTTCTCCGCGGGGATATAGGTGAAATTTTAGATTATGCCTCAAAATATTTCATAACCACTGTTTATGATAACGGCAGTATTGCAGCAAATAAAATTGATGAGCTACGCAATGTTGATTTTGTAGCCATATCCTTAGACACGTTAGATGAGAAGAAGAATGATTATCTAAAGGGCGTTAGGGGCGCTTGGAAAAAAGCTATGAATACTATTGAAACCCTTAAGGAGGAGGGAATTCACGTTGGCGTTTCACCAACAATATCGCAGATGAATTTGTACGAGATAATTGATTTCACAAAATATTTTATAAAGCGTAAAATACCAGTATGGTACTGCCTCTACACATATGATTACCAGCCTAGTGGAGGCACCTTCTCAATAGGCAGGAAAAACGACGAATATGAGATAACTGACGGAAAAACATTAGCTGAAGTCTGTGAAACCCTCATGAAAATGAAGAGGGAGAGCGAGTACATTTACATAACCAGAAAAACCCTTGAGGCCATAAAGCATCTGGCTTTAACTGGAGAAAGAATTTGGAAGTGTAGAGCACTTACAAGCTTTCTGGTTGTAGATCACATGGGCAGGGTTTCAGGCTGCCACTGTAGGGAGCCAGTAGCCTCAATCTTTGATTTGCCGAAAGTTTGGAAGAGCCCCATGATTAAAAAGCTAAGAGAGAAATATAGTCAATGCGAAAACTGCATTTACTTATGCTACATATTCTATTCGATCCATGCTGGTTTTACCGGCCTATTAGACATAATTTTCGATCAATGGAGAAGCATTAAATCCTATAGGGAATAACAAAATGGGCCTAATAATTCTTTGAAGAATGAATCAAATAAGGTTATAAACGATTTGTATGTAATTTTAACCTAATTAATCCACATGGAGATGAGGATGATGATGGAAATTAAGGTTGTAAGCTTAGATATGCCGAAAGATAGTAACGTGATTCTTGGAATGGCTCACTTCATAAAGACTGTTGAGGATATTTATGAAGCAATGGTTAATTCTGTTCCGAACATAAAATTCGGTTTAGCCTTCTGCGAGAGTAGCGGAGAATGCTTGATTAGAGTTGAGGGCACAGATGAGGAGCTTAAAAAGGCGGCCGCTGATAGTATGCTCAAGATTGGCTGTGGGCACTCATTTATCATATTTATGCGGGGGGCATATCCAATAAATGTACTCAACTCCATAAAGGAGGTTCCAGAGGTCTGCACGATTTACGCCGCAACAGCCAATCCATTACAGGTCATTATTGCGGAGACTGATCAGGGAAGAGGCATATTAGGCGTTATCGACGGGTTAAAGCCTAAAGGCATTGAGGATGAGGAGGGCGTCAAATGGCGCAGAAGTATACTCAGAAAGCTGGGCTATAAGAAATGATAGAGCCGCGCATTTAAAGAGGAAAAGCAATAATGGCTTCCATTATTGAATTGTTTGATATCTGGAAATCATATGATGGAACTCAAGCACTTAAAGGTTTAAATTTAGAAGTACACAAGGGCGAAATCTTCGGTTTAATAGGCCCGAATGGAGCTGGAAAAACCACAACTCTGAAAATAATAGTTGGACTCTTGAAGATGGATAAGGGCACAGTGAGGGTTAACGGTATAGACATAAGCAGGGAACCCTACAAGTATAAGAGGTTCATTGGATACGTACCTGAATCAGTTTCTTTGCCGGAATACTTAACTGTCGAAGAGTTTCTCATATACTCGGGAAGAATTAGGAATGTTCAAAACGAGCATATCAAAGAAAGAATAGAGGAATTCACTAGACTATTTGAGCTTGAGGAGAAGAGAAGATCTCTCATACTCTCCCTTTCGAGAGGAATGCGTCAGAAAGTTGCGATAGCTTCAGCACTTATTCACGATCCGGACATACTTATTCTCGATGAACCCTTCATAGGTATAGACCCGATGGGACAGCACATCTTAAAGGAGCTTTTCAATGAGAGAGTTAAAAGCGGCAAAACCATTTTCATATCAACTCACATGCTTGATACGGCTGAGAGACTATGCAGCAGGGTTGCAATAATCCATAGAGGGCAGAATGTTGCTTCAGGAGACCTAAAAAATCTTCAGCATCTCTCGAAGACCGGTGAGAATGCAACCTTAGAGGAGGTTTTCCTCAAGCTAACAGAGGAAGCTAAGGAGCCCCTTATAGAAGAACCCGTTAAAGAGAAGAGAAGAGGTTTATTTGGTCTACTAAGGAAGTAGGCGAAATGAGAATAAATGCTATTTTGGACATATACAAATTTAAGGTTAAAACATTTTTTGGCGCTCTTAGGGCGTCCAAAGCCAGTTTAGCGTTACTATTTGTTTACACGCTGGGTTTTATTCCCAGCGTGTTCGCCCTCTCAATGATGATTATTAATACCGTTAGACAGGGGAATATAAACATGGAATTATACATCGGAATTCTCACGGCAATAATGAGCGGATTTATGGCCCTCACCGTTATATTGGCGTTGAGGGGTTATACGGCGTTTGAGTATGAGCAGAATTTCATTTTCACATCTCCTATAACATCAAGGGAATTTCTAGTCGCAAGCATACTTGCTGATTTGACGTCCTCACTTGTTTTCACTAACCCAGTTTTCATCCTCTATGTGACAATTGTATTTTTGCTTAATTTGCCAATTTTCTCAGCCCTATTAATGCTTCTAACAATTTTCCTATTCGTCTTCATGCTTTTCTTTCTGAAAATATCTCTTTCAATAATAAAATCGCTATATAAGAGTTCATGGACAAACATTTTCATGCTGATTCTCCTAATTCTCTTTCTGATTCCCGTAATTGGGTTTTTAACTAATTCTCCATTAAAAGGAAGCTATCTGCCATATCCCTCAACATTTCTGGCTAAAGTTCTTCTGGATTTAGTGTACGGTGAAGCCCCCCGATTGTCGGATATTCTAGGTTTAGCTTTCTATTTCTCGTTATCAGCCGCATTTTTCACATTTGTTTCAGAAAAGAACGTCTTTCCTCACGCGTCTCAGATTCCGTTTGCCTCTCCCTTTGATACTTCGATGCGTATGCAGACGCTGAAAATGGAGAGAAGCATTAGAATGTTTTCAAAAATCGGTCTCTTTTTAAAGTTGAATCTTGAATCGAAATCTCTACTTACCTTTTTAATGAAGAAGGAAATCATTCGAATAGTTCGGGAGGGAAGCCTCTTCGCGATTATATTCCTATATTTAGTAATCTCATTGGTGTTTGCCGCTACCGGTATTGGAACCTCCCGGAACGCTCAGCCTTCTCCAAACACGCTTTTAATGTTTTTCGTTGGCACATATTCGCTAATCGTGCCCCTAATGTTAGTTAGCAACTGGAGGTTTTCGGATCTTGAGAATCTTTGGGTGCCGCTGACCTCCAGCGTAAACATACGCACAGTTGTCAAGGCTCTACTATACGTTTTTATGTTAATATCATCAGCCATACCTGCCACAGTGGTACTTATTTTATCAGTAGTTTCCAAAGCCAATCCCCTGCTACCTTTAGTTCTAATAATCTCAGCCTCAATGATAGGCTGCTCAGTAAACCTTTACCTCATGGTGAAATTTCTTGGGAAGAGGAGGCATGGTACACCATCATTATTCATAGGTTGGGCATCTATGCTATTCTCGGGTTTACTCCTAGCTCCAGTCTACATCTCAATCGTAATAAGCCTCTATCTAACATTAAACAATGTGATAAACACCCTAATTTCGGCAATAGCCTTGGCATATTCAGCTGTAATAATGAGATATTTCTCAAATAAGACAGAAAGAAACATAATTAACATAGAAATTTAATCTTTTCTCTCTCACTCTATTTATCGTGTGATGTCATACCTTCCTCATATATCATATCGATAAGATACATCCTGCCAAAAAGGGATAAAAGACAGG
>CAZGXE010000110.1:0-3900 GCA_964529605.1 uncultured Candidatus Bathyarchaeia archaeon
AGAGCGCTCTCTAAAAGAGAAGGTTCCACCCGGAATCCCGAGAAAGGAGCATGTGATAAAGGTTGTTTATGAGGAGCTTGTCCGCTTACTAGGTGAGAAGCCGACTCCGCTTACTATTACTCCGGGAAAAAGGAACGTCCTCATGCTTGTTGGAATACAGGGATCTGGGAAAACGACGGCGGCGGCTAAGCTAGCAAGATACCTCCAGAAGAAAGGATTCAAAACAGCTCTCATATGCGCCGACACATTTAGGCCTGGAGCCTTAGCGCAGTTAAGCCAGCTAGCCTCCCAAATAAATGTTCCAATATACGGTGATGAGAGAGAAAAGAATCCTGTTAAAATCGCATTAGAAGGCTTAAAAAAATTTGAGAAGTATGATGTTGTTATCGTTGACACGGCTGGCAGACACAAGGATGAAGAGAACCTAATAAAAGAGATGAAGAGGCTTCAGGAGGCTATAAGGCCGAATGAGGTTATAATGGTAATCGACGGAACGATCGGGCAGCAGGCAGCCGTCCAGGCCAAAGCCTTCCATGAGGCAACGCCGATAGGATCAATAATAGTCGCTAAGCTCGACGGCTCAGCGAGGGGCGGCGGAGCCCTTTCAGCAGTTGCAGCAACAGGCGCGCCGATAAAATTTGTGGGAACCGGGGAGAAAGTTGATGATCTGGAGGTCTTTGATCCACCCCGCTTCGTCGGTAGACTGCTCGGCATGGGCGATCTAAGAAGCCTGATTGAGAAGGTTCGGGAGGCGGAGCTGAAAATACCTGAGAAGAGAGCTAAGGCAATCTTAAGCGGAAGGTTCACCCTTTCAGACATGTATGAGCAGTTTGAGGCCCTAAAAAGTATGGGGCCTTTCAGCCGTATTCTTAAGATGCTTCCAGGCTTAGGCTACGAATTGCCGGATGAAAAGATTGATATTGCTGAGGAACGGTTGAAGAAATTCCGTGTTATAATCCAATCTATGACCCCTGAGGAACGTGAGAAGCCGCAGATAATCAACGCTTCGAGAGCGCGGCGTATCGCTAGGGGCTCAGGAACAAGCGAGAGAGACGTGAAAGATTTGCTTAAACAGTACAAGCTACTGCGTAGGATGATGAAAACCTTGAGAAGGAGAAGGCTTGGCATCTTCAGGGGAAAAATAATTTAACCCTCCGGGGCACTTACTAATGCGGTCACATAAGAAGTATACTGGCAAAACAGCGGGTTTTAGGAATGTTCTAGCATTAGGCTTAGTCAGCTTCTTCACGGATCTATCGAGCGATATGGTTTTCAGCCTCCTCCCAATCTTCATTTTAGGGCTTCCCGGCTCAAGCGCAGCGATACTAGGTGTAATCGAAGGTATAGCTGAGGATTTAAGCTACAGCCTTAGAGCGATCTCAGGCTTACTCTCAGACAAAATCAGACGAAGAAAAATCATTGTCTTAATCGGCTATGCATTCTCAAATATTGTTAAACCACTCTTCGCCGTCGCCAAATCAGTTGTAGACGCTCTGATAATACGCGTCTCCGACAGGGTTGGAAAAGCCGTCAGAACAGCGCCGCGCGACGCCCTACTAAGCGAATCTGTTTCGGAAGAACGGAGAGGCGTAGCGTTCGGCATCCACAGAGCTTTAGATCAGTCCGGAGCGATAGTAGGGCCTCTATTGGCATCTCTTCTCCTATTCTTCGGCTTATCAGTGAGAACTATCTTTTGGCTTTCTCTTATACCTGGATCAATAGCCCTCTTCCTTCTCGCTTTTTTGGTTCAGGAAAGAGTCAGCAAACCATCCGAAGCATTTAGAATGCTGAGAAATGTTAAAGAACTCCTCCATGGAGACTTTCTTTCCTTCCTGATGGTTGTCAGCCTCTTTTCATTAGGAGCCTTCAACTTCTCTTTCATTCTGCTTAATGCCAGCGAATCTGGGGTTGCAGACGCATTGATTCCAATAGTTTATTTGGTGATAAATCTAGCCCACACGTTAATCGCTATACCTGCCGGTTTATTATCCGATAGAATGGGACGAGAAAATGCACTTACGTTAGGCTACGGGATCTTCCTCCTAACATGTCTATTAATCTTCTCGCTACCAAAAAGAGTTTCATGCGCATTTACAGTAGCCTTCTTTTTCGGATTATATATGGGTATAATTGAAACCGTTCAGAGAGCTTTGATTCCAAAGTATGCTGAAAGAGGCTACTTGAGGGGAACTGCCTACGGAATCTACTATCTTACAGTAGGTTCAGCATTTCTAGCCGCCAACATGTTTGTTGGGCTCTTATGGCAGCGGCTGGGCTCCTCAGCCGCAATGATTTACAGCATCCTAATGGCGGTAATATCTATTCTGGGCATGATGATACTAATAGCCAGAAAGACAAGAGAATAAAACGTAAGGAAGATTGACTGCTAATTAGCTCCACCATTTCTTTTTAAGCGGCATAGCGATTACTTCCCGCACCTCAAGCTTCTTCTTTCTGTCTCTACTGAAGATTTCATTCGTTCGGGTTGCCTTGGCAACAATCGCCGTATCAGCGCCACTCCCGCTTCCGCCAACACCTATGACATCTCTGTAGAGTTCTATCAATCCCTTGTCGGCGGCTATTAGAATAACTTCCACAGCAACCTTAAACCCCTGACCTAAAATATATAGAGCCCTTCTAACATCGTCCATTCCAGCTTCATGGAGCGGTAGATGTGTGCCGTCTACAGCTATCCCGCCGGCCTCAGCGATTTTATCTTTAAATTCCAGCCTCATCTTTTCATGCGAAACCGCGATGACCCTAGCCTCATTCTTTAGGGCCTCAGCAAACTTCACCCCAGTCCAGCCGGATGTGCTTGCGACAATAACCTCTTTCAAGTCACTCTCCCTAATTCTCTCTAAAACAGCCTTTATGACATCCTCCGTGTTTCTCGGACCAGGATCGGAGAAGTAAACGGTAGCTCTTTCAATCTTAACCATATCCCAGTTTCCTCCTAGAAAAAAGGGACGTATTCGCTCCTTAAAAGATTATTTTATTAGACATGTTCTAATCGAGAGAAACCTTAATATTTCTTAATGACATTTTTTAATCTTCAAGATTAAAGGTGCTCTCAATTGAACACTGATTGGCATGCGATGAGAGAGGAAGAAGTGCTGAAGACCCTTAAGACTTCACATAGTGGGCTCAGTAGCGAAGAAGCCAAGAAAAGACTTCTAGAGTACGGCCCAAACAAGCTTATTTCAAAGGGCGGCATAAACCCGCTGAAAATATTTCTAAACCAGTTTAAGGATATATTTGTCATAATGCTTCTAGCCGCAATCATCATATCGATTGCAATAGCGTTAAGCAGGCCTGAGCCCACAATGGAGGATTACGCTGACGCTCTAACGATAGGTGTGATAGTGATTTTAAACGCTGTCGTAGGCTTTGTGCAAGAGTACCGTTCTGAAAAGGCTATTGAGGCCATGCGTAAGCTAACCGCGCCTAAAGCAACCGTTATCCGTGATGGGCGAAGCATGATTATACCGGCCGAGAAGGTGGTTCCAGGAGACGTTCTAGTACTTGAGACTGGAGATCGAGTGGCTGCTGACGCTCGGCTAATCGAGGCTATAGAACTGAGGGCTGATGAGGCTGTTTTAACCGGTGAGTCAACGCCGGTTGAGAAGCATCTTGAGGTTCTCCCAGAAAATACTCCCGTAAACGATAGGCGAAACATGGTTTTCATGGCAACGCACATAATCTACGGGCGGGGGAAAGCCGTTGTAACATCCACCGGTATGAAAACTGAGTTCGGGAAGATCGCCAAACTAGTTCAGGAGATGGAGGGGGAAAAAACCCCGCTTAAAGTCAAGCTTGAGAGGTTCGCTAAGAAGCTCGGGATAATTATTGTAGTTATCTGCGCAATTGTGTTCGTCCTAGAGCTCATTGACATCTACGTTT
>CAZGXE010000111.1:0-3834 GCA_964529605.1 uncultured Candidatus Bathyarchaeia archaeon
GATGTGAAGAGAGCCGTAGAATTAGGTTGCAGAGGAATATTAGTTTATGATGAAGGATTGCTGTGGCTGCTCAACCAAATGAGAAAGGATGGAGAGATTCCAAAAGATACTCGTTTTAAGCTATCTGCTCACTGTGGACATGGGAATCCCGTATCCTTTAAAGTGCTGGAAATGCTGGGCGCTGACTCTATAAATCCAGTCAGGGATCTTACTTTGCCGATGATAGCCGCTATAAGGCAAGCTGTCAAGGTGCCGATTGATATACATGTAGATAATCCAAAATCAACCGGTGGAATGATCAGAACATATGAAGCTCCAGAAATGGTGAGGATTGGCGCACCTATACATCTCAAGACAGGGAATTCGGCCCTTGTAAGTCACGGTATACCGACAACTAGGGAAGAGGGTGTAAGAATGGCCCTTCAAGCCGTCCTGGTAGTCCGCACAGTACAGAAGTACTTCCCAGAGGCAGTTCAAAGCAAGAAAGGCGCACCCGGGCTAACCGTTCCGAAATAGTTAAGGTGTGACCGGGTTGCCGAAAAAGAAAACTTTTTGGTATCATGAGCTGAGTTGGCCTGAAATAGTTGAGCACTCTAAAAAATGCGACATTATTATACTGCCTGTCGGCTCAATAGAGATGCATGGCCCCCACTGTCCAGTATGCGTGGACTCCCTTAACGTTCAGAAAATGGCGGAACGCGTAGCTGAAAGAACAGGCGTGCTTATCGCGCCTCCAATATGGTATGGCGCCCACATGTACATGCAGTATGGATTTCCCGGAACAATTCCTATACGCTCAGACGTACTCAAACAGTTTGTGAAGGATGTTGTAACCGGCCTTGTAAAGAACGGCTTCAAAAAGATAATAATATTCAACGGGCATGGCCAACAATGGGTTTATGTTGGGGCTCTGCACGAGCTGGCTTTGGAGACTAAAGCGTTCATTGCTGTTGTCACATGGTGGGAGCTTATCAGAAAAACAATAGATGAAACTTGCGAAACTCCGATGGTACACGCTGGGGAAGTTGAAACTTCATTGGCTTTAGAGCTTTACCCAGATCTGGTGGATATGAGTAAGGCCGGCAAAGAGTCTGCGCCTACTATTGTCGACCATAAATGGTTCGGAAACCCAACAAGAACGCTTCCAGAAGAAGGCGGTATCCCGCACCACAACCTTACCGCGTCATACTTCCAAGTTGACGTCTATAGGCTGGGCATTCTCGGCGATGCAACAAAGGCGACTGAAGAGAAAGGCAAAAAGATGGTGGATACAGTAGTCGACAAACTATCCGAGTTCATAGAAGAATTAAAGAGGAAGTATCCGCCTGGAGTTTCACCGCTTGAAACTAAACCGCCCAAGGTGTAAAACATGATAATCGTTAGAAAAGATGAAGCCCCCGTTTTTCCGGCTCCACCACCATCCAAAAAAGTAACAAAGATAATGATGGATCCAGTAATAGGCTCAAAGCATGTTGCTGTAGGCTATACGGTTTACCCGCCGGGCGAGAAGGGCAAGCCGCATGCACATACAGGCGAAGAATCCATATACATACTCAAAGGAAAAGCCAGAATCACCAGCGGCGACAAACAGGAGATACTTGAGGCCGGCGACATCGTCTATGTTGCTCCAGACGAAACCCACATACTTGAGAATGCTGGCGAAGAAGAACTCCACTTTATATGGATTTACACTCCGCCCGGAGACGAAAAATCTATCAGAGAAAGAGCCAAAAAATAAATTTAACCTCCCTCTTTTTACTTTGTAAGTTCAAGGTTTCGCAAAGCTATTGCTATGTGAGGGATGAAAATCTTGTGTGGATACATGGGGAAAATTTTACGAGTCAATCTAACAAACGAAAAGGTTTCCGTGCAGGATCTTCCAGACGAAATTGCAGAAATGTATCTTGGCGGTTCAGGATTAGCCGCAAAAATAATCCATGATGAGATGCCCCGTGGCGTCGCTCCCTTCGATCCGGAAGCGCTACTAATATTTGCTACTGGCCCATTGACCGGCACCGCGGTTCCATCCAGCGGCAGAATCGCTGTCGCCGCTAGATCTCCACTCGGAATATGGGGTGAATCCCATGCCGGCGGAATGTTTGGGCCCAACCTAAAAAAGGCCGGCTTTGACGCAATTGTAATATCTGGAAAAGCGAAAAAACCCGTTTATCTATGGATTTCTGACGGCAAAGTTGAATTCAGAGACGCCGAAAAACTGTGGGGAAAAGATGTCTATGAAACTTACGATGCCATAAAGGAGGAGCTTAACGATAAGTCTGTGCAGATAGCGGCGATAGGCCCTGCTGGCGAAAATCTCGTGAAGTACGCCGCCATAATCTTCGGCATTGGAAAAGCTGGAAGGTCCGGCATGGGCGCAGTTATGGGCTCCAAAAACCTGAAGGCTATAGCCGTTAAAGGAACCGGGAAGATTCCGGTAGCGCAAGAAAAGGAACTGCTTGAATTTGCAAGGGAATTGCAGAAGCAACTGGCGAAAAGTCCTGCGGCGCAAGGCCTCCACAAATTCGGCACTGGCGGTGGAATAGCGGCCTACTATCATATAGGTAACATTCCCATAAAGAATCACGGCGAGGGCATATGGGACGAAGACAAGGTAGAAAAGATAAGTGGAAGAACAATGTCGCAGACAATGCTGGATAGAGTGACTCCCTGCTGTAACTGTGTTATCGGTTGTAAAAGAGTAGTGCACGTTAAAGAAGGAAAATATACATGTCTCAGAGCGGACGGTCCAGAATTTGAGACCTTGTGCATGTTAGGCTCCAACCTGCTTATTGATGATCTTCCGCTTATAATAAAGGCGAATGATCTTTGTAACAGACTAGGAATGGATACTATATCCGTCGGCGGCGTCTTGGCCTTCACCATAGAAGCCTACGAAAAGGGCATACTTACAAAGGAGAATCTGCAAGGCCTAGAACTCAAATGGGGTCCATCAGAAGCTATAATCACTCTAATAGAACTCATAGCGAAGAGACAAGGAATCGGCGATTTGCTTGCGGAAGGCGTAGCTGAAGCCTCCAAACGGCTGAATCGTGGAAGCGAGGAATTCGCCGTTCACGTTAAGGGCTTAGAGGCTCCGGCGCATAATCCAAGAGCGTTCTTCGGCCATGCCTTGAGCTATGCAACAATGAATCGTGGCGCATGTCACCTTGCATGGGCACACAATCCAGACCGTGGAAGAATAATTCCGGAAATCGGCATAACAAAACAAACTGACCGGTTCCAATCAAAAGGGAAAGCGATCATAGTTAAAAAAATGCAAGACATAATGGAAGTATTTGACCTCTTAATAATATGCAAATACGCTATATCAGCGGGCCTAACAGTTTCACAGGTTATAACACTACTTGAACTAGTTACCGGAAAGAAAATTAGCATCGATGAACTCATGAAAATAGGTGAAAGATCATTCAACCTTAAAAGAGTTCTTAACATTAATTGGGGTATATCATCAAAAGACGATAAACTACCCAAAAGACTATTAAAACCGTTGGAAGGAGGCACGAACCGGCAGGTTCCAAATATGGATCTTATGATAAAAGAATATTATGAGTGTAGAGGATGGACCTCTGAAGACATACCTTCAAAGGAAAAATTAGAAGAACTTGGATTCGATTAATTGTCCTTATATAAGACATACATAAATCATAATGAATAACAACCCACACAAACGAATACAAGCAGATATCGGTCAATTTTTTGCGACTTTATTGTTTGTTTTCAAAATTTTGTCACATATTTTCGTTTAGTTTTTCGTTTAATCGCTGCTAACAGAAGAAGAGTTGGGCATTACATTTTAAAACTGGATCTGCTAAA
>CAZGXE010000112.1:0-3831 GCA_964529605.1 uncultured Candidatus Bathyarchaeia archaeon
ATAGAGCACACCGTTATGCCATAAGGCGGCGTAAACCGTATAATATTTGTTCTTCGGCCCTAAAACTGTGAGGTAAGCTCTAACATGGGTTGGAACGAAATCCTTCTCTAATTGGCGGCTGATATTCAGCACATATATCTGCGCGTTTTCACTGCTGGGACACTCTAGTTTTGGCAATTTCCTGAATGATATTCTTCCTACCGATATGTTTACGCTGCCCACATCAAGCGGGTTATCCTCAAATATCAGAGTTATTCCGCTGATATTCAGATTCTTTTTTCCGGTGGCTATGTAAGATAAGTCTTTAAGGTTGGCGGTTACTTCTTCCCATGAACCGCTTCCACGCATATTGCCTAATGGTGAGCTGGCCCACCAAATATTGAATACTCCACCATTTTCGTCAACACCTTTGAATTTTACACTGTAGGTTATTCCCTGTGGAGCTAGAATCTCTATTGAGAAGAGCGGATACTTGCTGATGTTAACGCTCAGATTTCTTGAGACGCAAATTTGCTCTCTCACGGCAATCCTTGTGAAGTTTGTCTCAATAATAAGCTTGGATTCGTTAACCCCCACTTTTATTGGGGATGAGCCAGTAAAACCCCAGTTTTCGAGCTCATATTCGCTGAAAACTATTTTCACGTCCTCAAGTAGAGACAAGTTGTATGGTAAAGAGAGAATGTTAAATCTGGACTCTAGGATTAGGTAGGATTCGGGCACTTGACCTTTTAATGAAGCCGTTAATAAAGCGCTGGTTGCCAGCAGAAATAGGAGTGAAAGACGCCGCCAGCCCATTCTGAACAAGCGGACCTTAATCCATGAAGTGAATCTTTTTGATATAAAATTGTTTGGTGAAGCTGTGGAAGCGGAGTTTTTCATGATGATTCGCCTTTTTAACAGATACATTTTTGTGTGAAATCCATATATGCTTTAGCGCATCATTCCCTCAATTACAGATTCGACTAATGGAAGGGGTGAGAAGCTGATGTATAAAAGGGAGTGGCAGAAGGATTATTGTTTGATTTCCAGATAATTTAACTCGGTATTTATGATTTGATCAGCTACTTCCGCATTATAACCTTCAGGAGATTTTCAGCTGACCTCTCTATTGTGAATCCCTCAAGAGCTTTTTCCTTGGCTTTCATACCGGCTCTAAACATCATATCTTTGTCCTCTATTAGAAGGCTCATTGCCTTCGCGATATCTTCCGGATCATAGGGGTTAACAAGTAAACCGTTTTTCCCATCCTCAATGAATTCGGAAGTCCCTCCATTATTTGAAACTATTGAGGGTTTCCCGTAGAATGCGGCTTCTACGGGTATTAAGCCGAAGGGTTCGCTGAGGGCTATGTGAACTGTGAACAAGCAATTAGCATAATACATGCTTAGCTCCCGCTCGCTAACATTAGATTTGAAGATGACGTTCTTTAGGTTAAGGGTCCGCGTGAAGGAGCGGATCTCCCCCTCTAGGGGGCCTCCGCCTACAATTACGAGTTTAATGTTTGGGTATGCTTTTTCTATATGGCTGAAGGCCTTTAGAAGATTGAAGTAGTTCTTCATCGGTATCATCGATCCAACAGCTAGGAGATAGGGATCTCTCATTTCGCTACTGTTGGATTTCGGCGTTTTCAATTCTTGATTGAATTCAACCCCTGGATAAACAACTTCAACACCTTTCAGCTGATAAATTCTTTCAACGATCATTTTAGTGTAATTGCTGTTTGTGACAACTTTCGAGTATTTGCGTACTGATGCCTTATCAATTGTTCTGAGCGCATAAACTGAGGCATCATATAATTGGTTGGATAAGAAGAGAGAAGTTATTGTTTCACCATAGAATTCTCTGCTTGTCGGTTTAACGGTGCAGCTTATTTCCCTATAGTCTAGGCTTGAGAGCCAATTTTCCCATAGGGCTCTTAGGGGTTCACCGCAGTACCAGATTGTTTTCGACCCAAATAGTGCGGATAAGTAGTAGGCTAGAAAGGGACAAATATGGTGGTGGATAAGTATTACATCAAACGATTTCAGGTACTTTATGATTTTTATTATCTCTCTTATATGTTTCGGCGAATTTGGTACACCGAAGGGTAATTTTCTCATACTTATGGAAGAGGCTCTTTCTTTCCAGTCTGGGAGTATTGGACCGTTGTAGAGTAATTCGACGTCTAGACCGTATTTGCTTAGGTATATGCTGTGGAGTATAGCTATCTTTTCTCCTCCACCGAACCTTCCTAGAGCATGGTGTAGAACGGCGATTCTAATCTCAGGGATCCCCCTGGGTTGATGTTTATCAGCTGTCTTATTAATCATTTTGCGAGGTATTTTATAAAAATTTTAATTGGAAATGATTTCCAAAAACTTTTTGCTATGATTCAGCCTTTAAAAGAATGAGAACGCTATGTATATGTTGCACCTATTTTGGGAGGTAAACCTCTGAGCCTGATATTTTCTGCGTTATCCTTAACTGAAAAGTTTTACGGTTATTTTACGCTAAAATTTTTTTCATTTCATGTTAATGATTTTGTGCAGTATATAGGTCATCTTATTTAAGCCTTCGAGGCTCAGGTTTCTTAGTAGAAATGCTTTTTCTTCTATGCGGGAATGAAGAGTCTCTTTATTCTCCCAAATGTATCTGAATTTACTCTTCAAAGTCTCAGAGTTGATTTGTGAAGAAAAACAGAGTAAATCTTTACATTCAATTAGCTCCATTAATCCATGGAATTTAAAACTGTGCGAGATCACCAAGGGTGGAATCCCATATAGGAGAGAAACTATGGCCGGATGCATCCTTGTGGTTATGAGAACATCGCATTTCGCTATGGCGTTCATAATTGAGTTTGAGTCGTTGCTCCGGACTGTGTGGACATTATTTCTGTCAGCTTTTTTAAGCAATTCATTGAGAAATATTCGGTCGTCATCATACCTGAAAGGCCCGCCTATTGAGAAGGGAATTAATAATATAGTTGCGTCATAATTTTCAGAGACATAGGTGATTAGGGAACTCATTATTTCAGCGATTTGCTGGGGTTTACCGTGAAAATGTTGAACGGCCTCGGTGCTAATGTTAAAGCCGACGGTTGGCTGATGCTGATTTTTAGGGGGCTTCTTTATGGGCGTAATGCTGAAGGCTGCGTCTGGAGCGAAAAGGATGATTGGTTTGGTGACACCGATCCTTTTCAAATATTTTAGGGATTCATGATCTCTTACAGCTATTAGCTCAACCTTATTTAGAATTATATTTGCTAGGGGGCTCAGTATTCCTAGATTTCCGATTGACGCCGAATATAATACCACTTTCTTATTTAGAAGTAATGCTGAAGCGATTGATATTAAGTTTACAAGTTTGAAAATTATTTTCGTTAAGGAATACCAGAGGCTTCTACTTTGTGGAGGACATAAACCGTCTCCGCTTAGCTCTATGATTACGTTTGCTTCGTAATATTGTCTTAGCGGCTCATTAAGTAAGGCTGTAACATCCATATTCAGCATCTTGAAGGCTTTCCATAAAAGCACCCTTATAAAAGAGGTGGTGAAAAGTATAATGGAGGATTTCATCGATTTCCTACATCTACACATTGGATATATTTTTTCCTCAAAAGATGGAAATAGGGATTCCTTTGTGAACTGGATTAAGGGGATTTTGGTGGAGAGGTAATCTGTGAGGGCTAAAATTAATAGTCTACTGCCGATATTAAAAGGGTTGAGATTTCCGATGATGTGAACCTTCACCTTGTGATGTACCTCCAGGAGAAGTATTCAATCATAGCATGGAGAACTGCGTAAAATTGTAGAAAAGCAAAGGGTAATCTTTCTATAATATGCTTACCTAAAT
>CAZGXE010000113.1:0-3803 GCA_964529605.1 uncultured Candidatus Bathyarchaeia archaeon
CTTAAATTTATTCGCCATCACCCATCACGCATAATGAATGTGAATTTTATTAGAGAAAAATAACGTTTATAAGCTTTCATGCACCATTAAAGTTATCTTGTTGGAAGACACGGTTAATTCGGATAAAGGGAGGTTTTTATGTGAGCGGTGAAGAAGACAAGGAGTTGGAAAGGATTAAAAAGAAGAAGCTTGAAGAGCTCATGCGAAGAAGAGCGCCTTCCGAACCGCCTGCAAACAAGCCTATAGAAGTGACCGACTCAAAGTTTGGTACTGTGGTTAAAAGCGCCAATCTCGTGGTTATCGACTGTTGGGCGCCCTGGTGTGCTCCATGCTGGATGATGAGTCCAATCATAGAGGAGCTGGCTAAGGAGTACGCTGGCAGAATCCTGTTTGGAAAATTGAATGTTGACAAGAATCCTAGAGTACCTGCTGAATATGGAATAATGGGTATACCTACACTTCTAGTTTTTAAGGAAGGCTCCCTTGTTGATAGGATAGTTGGTGCAATGTCTAAAAAGCTTCTGGAGCAAAGGCTTATTAAGCACCTCTGAACCCTGGTGGAACGGCGTTTTGTCTCTAAACTTCGGTGTTCATCTGCCCACACATGGAGGATACGGCTATAAAGAGGTTTTGAAGGTTTCTGTAGCCGCCGATGAATTAGGCTTTGACTCCCTCTGGGTTGGAGATCACTTCTTTCTCCCAAGAGATTTCTATGAGAAGACTGGTGGGAACCCAAATAAACCGAATAAGCTTGACGCTTGGACGTTGCTTACAGCGGTAGCCTGCCAAACCAGAAAGATAAGATTGGGTGCAAGAGTCTCCCCATTACCATTCTATGAACCGGCTAGATTGGCGAAGATAGTTACCACTGTAGACATTATTTCTAACGGCCGCGTTAACTTTGGTGTGGGTGCAGGATGGTTTAAGGATGAAGCACTTTCTTATGGTGTTTGGTGGGGGAAACGAAAACAGCGGATCTCAAGGATGCTCGAGGCCTTAGAGATCATACTGAAACTCTGGACTGAGAGGTCTAGGGTCACATATGAAGGGAAGTACTATAGGGTTGTTGAGGCGCCATTTTGGCCTAAACCGCTTCAGAAACCTCATCCGCCAATATGGTTTGGCGGCTCCTCTAATGAAATATTGGAGGCCGCCGCTAAATATGGCCATGGGCTTCTACCCCTATCTGATCTCCCGCTGGAAGAATTTAGGAGGCTTGTGAGAAGGTTTACTGAGCTAAGGAAAGATAAGTCGAGAAAGCTAATTCTAGCTCCATCCTTCACTTACCCCAATTTCCTCGGCGTGGGTCCTTCAGAGTGGCTTTCAAGGGTGGAGGAATATGCTGAGGCCGGTGCACACGCCATTTTAATAGATTTCTCAATGACATGCGTCCCACCTGATGAAGCGATCTTAATGCTGAAAAAGTTCTCTAGAAGGGTCTTTCCAAAAAATAGGGTTCCCTAACGGCTGACAGTGATTCCTACCAGAAAGATTTTATTTCAGATAGGTTTTTCTATAATTTTAGGTTTCCTTTAGAGAGGGTTCGGATAGTATGTCTGGCTCTGGAACAGCGGTTTTACGGGTTGCTGAGGCGCATAGCAGGGATGTTGGTAGGGGTATAGCTAGAGTTGACCCTAAGGTGATGGAGGATCTAGGTTTAACCCCTGGGGATGTTATTGAAGTCTCTGGAAAACGTAAGACGGCCGCTATATGCTGGCCGGGTTACGCTGAAGATTCAGGTAGAGGGGTCATCCGTATAGATGGTTACATAAGGAGAAACGCTGGGGTCAGTATAGACGAGAAGGTTACAATAAGAAGGATTGAGGCTAGAAACGCTGAGAGAGTTGTTCTCGCACCCACAGAACCTCTGCGAATTGAGGGTGCGGAGGACTATCTGGCCCACATTCTTGAGGGAAAGGTTGTTACGCGTGGGGACTATGTGCCGCTTGGAATAATGGGTAGAACCATTGATCTGATGGTTGTGAACGCTCAGCCGCCAGCTCAAGCCTTGATAATAACGAGGGACACTAAGATAGCTATGAGTGAGAAGCCGGCGGCCATGGTGAGGGAGGTTCCAAGGGTCACATATGAGGATATAGGTGGGCTTCAAGAGGAGATAAGGAAGATCAGGGAGATGGTTGAGCTTCCACTTAAGTATCCGGAGCTTTTCGAGAGGCTGGGGGTTGAGGCGCCGAAGGGTGTGCTACTTTATGGGCCGCCGGGTACAGGTAAGACTTTGCTCGCTAAAGCTGTTGCCAACGAGACGAATGCTGCCTTCTTCAGCATAAGTGGACCGGAAATAATGAGTAAATACTACGGTGAAAGTGAGGAGCGTTTAAGAGAAATATTCAGGCAGGCTGAAGAGAACTCTCCAAGCATAATATTCATTGATGAGATTGACGCTATCGCGCCTAAAAGGGAAGAAGTCACAGGGGAGGTTGAGAAGAGGGTGGTTTCGCAGTTACTGGCGCTCATGGACGGTTTGAAGCCCCGTGGGAGGGTTGTTGTTATAGCCGCTACAAACCGGCCTAATGCCATAGACCCTGCCTTAAGGAGACCTGGAAGATTCGACAGGGAAATAGAGATAGGGGTTCCAAACAAGCAGGGTAGGCTTGAGATTTTACAGATTCACACGCGCGGTATGCCGCTCGCTGAAAATGTTGACTTAGAAAAAATCGCCAGCATCACACATGGGTTTGTAGGCGCTGATCTTGCGGCGCTATGTAAAGAGGCTGCTATGCGTGCTCTGCGCAGAATCCTCCCCGAGATAGATTTCGAGAAAGACACTATCCCAGCGGAGATACTTAACAAGATCACCGTTACAATGGATGATTTTATGGACGCCCTGAAGGATGTTGAGCCTTCAGCCATGCGGGAGGTTCTCATCGAGGTTCCGAATGTTAAGTGGGAGGATATAGGCGGGCTGAATGATGTTAAACTTGAGCTTCAGGAGGCGGTTGAGTGGCCCCTCAAATATCCTGAGCTCTTTGAGCATATGGACGCTAAGCCCCCCAGGGGTATACTTCTCTATGGGCCCCCCGGAACAGGTAAGACTCTGCTTGCTAAAGCCGTTGCTAACGAAAGTGAGGCGAACTTCATCAGCGTTAAGGGCCCGGAGCTCCTCTCTAAGTGGGTTGGGGAGTCGGAGAAAGCCGTTAGAGAGGTTTTCAGAAAAGCTAAGCAGGCTGCCCCAAGCATAATATTCTTCGACGAGATTGATGCTATCGCGCCAATGAGGGGTGGAGGATACGGGGACTCTCATGTAACTGAACGTGTGATAAGCCAGCTTCTAACGGAGCTGGATGGCATAGAGGAGCTGAGGGGCGTGGTTGTTATAGCCGCCACAAACCGACCGGACATTGTTGATCCAGCGCTTCTGAGACCTGGAAGATTCGATAAGCTTCTCCCCGTTCCACTACCGGATCTTGAGGCTAGGAGAGAGATACTCAATATTCATCTGAGGAGGAAGCCTCTCACTGAGGATGTGAATATCGATGAGTTAGCTGAGAGAACTGAAGGCTATACTGGAGCGGATTTGGCTGCAATATGCAACACAGCCGTTATGCTCGCCTTAAGAGAGCATATAATGAATTCTAGGAAGCCTGAGGAAGCCAGGAAGAACCTAAAGAACCTAAAGGTTTCCATGAGACACTTTGAGGAGGCGTTGAAGAGGGTTAAACTAATGTCCCAGAGAGAACTTGAAATGTACAAGAGGATCTCCAAGGAATTCGCTGCGCAGTCGAAATAACAATTAACTATTGATACACCACTTTATAGAAGTCTCTGGCTTTCTTTTCTACGTT
>CAZGXE010000114.1:0-3772 GCA_964529605.1 uncultured Candidatus Bathyarchaeia archaeon
CTAACTTCCTTAAATATGCCCTTGTTTTTTCGCCAACAAGCATTTTTCGCACCTCTCAATTCATGGAGAACACGTATATTTAACTCTTCTGATTGAGATTTAAAATTCTCGTCACCAAATTATTGATGGCTAAAAGGAAAAGAAATGTTAAGTTCCTTGGCTAAGTTCTTTAATGTGAGGAAAACCTCCTTATTTAGCGGTATACCAAGCTTTTTTCTTCGCTTGGTTTCTCTTCTTTCTATTTCACCAGGCAGAAATATTTCTGCTACTTCCTCTTTTTTAGGGCTCCTCTTAATATCTCTTACATAACTGGCAATGTAAGTTTTAAATTCTTGGTAAGGTCTGAAGGATTCAATGTTGATTGCTTCTATGAAGAAGCCTGTACCAGATGGGGCGCTGAGGTCATCAAGAGCTTTTATCTTTCGCCCATAACTTGCCCCTGTAAGTAGACCACAAAGTATGTCCACTAAAAGCGCCAATCCGTAACCCTTAGGCCCACCTATGGGAGCTAGGGAGCCTTTAATTGCCGCTTTCGGGTCGGTGGTTGGGTTTCCTTCTTCGTCAAATGCCCATCCTTCAGGTATCCTTTCGCCTTTTAAGGCAGCTAATCTTATCTTGCCCCGGGCAACCACGCTTACAGCCATATCTAGAATTATTGATTCGTTTTCATTTATTGGAAAACCTATACAAATGGGGTTGGTACCAAACATGGGAGTTTTTCCTCCCCAAGGAGCTATGGCGGGTGGACCGTTTGACAAGGCTATGCCTATGAGCTTTTGTTCCGTAAGCTTTATTGCATAGTGGGCTGCTATACCGAAGTGATTTGCGTTTCTAACCCCGACTGCTGCTACACCAAACTTTTTAGCTTTTTCAGCTGCCAAAGCAACTGCTCTCATTGCTGCAACTTGACCAAAGTTGTTATGGGCATCTATAAGCGCGATGCTTTCTTGGTTCTTTACAATTTCTATAGATCCTGAGGAGTTAATTAGTCCCTTTCTAACTCTTTTAACATATGCTGGTAGTCTTATTACGCCATGCGAATCTACGCCTCTGAGGTTCGCTAAAACAAGATTTTCAGCAACTATTTCCGCGTCTTTCTCTTTCACTCCTACACTTTTAAGAACGGTTAGACTGAACTTAAATAAATCTTCAGCTTTTACTCTTACATTTGAATTCAAGGCAGCACCCCCACTTTTTAGGAGAACAGCTAATTTAAGAATTATTGTAAAGTAAAAGAATTACTACTCAATCTTGCTGGGCTCTTAGCAGTAACAATCTAATAAGGGACTTGTCAAAAGAACGTACGGCGCGTAAAGGGAGTTTAAAGCTTTGTTATACTGTGTATAACAGTGAAAGAAGAAGGGGAAGTTACGCTTTTACAAGTCTTATTGCTTTACTAGGGCACACCATAGCGCATAAACCGCAACCGATGCATCTTTCGGAGACTTTTATTTGGTCGTTTTCAACGTAGAGTGCTGTGCAAATGTTGTCGACACAGATTCTGCACAGTGTACATTTTGTCGGGTCCACTTCGGCTTTGGCTTTCAAATCGACGGCCTTATCGGCTGTTCTGAGCTGTTCTACTCCTGTTTTTCTTATTTCATCTATGCTGCTGTATCCTTGCTCATCCATAAATTTCCTAATAAATTCCAGTTCTGATTTCAGTAAGCGTATGCCTTTAAAAAAGATTGCCGCGCATTGTCCTACGGCCTTTGCGCCTAACGTTAACATTTGAATAATGTGTTCTGCATTCATTATTCCTCCCATAGCCAATACATCTAGCTCTGGCACAAACATGCTTATAGCAGCAACATGTTTGCGTATAATTGGCCTCAATGGCTCGCCGCCATACCCAATAAACGGGTTTCCTTCGGTGAACGGTAAGGTTGTTTTTCCTCTGTCATAAATGTTTGGCGGAGGAATGGTAACGCCCATATTCGCCGTAGTAATAAAGGCTGCTCCGGCATTTTTTACGCTTCTGCCAATTTCTATCACTCTGGGAAAGCCTGTCTCAGGTGTGAGTTTAACTCCTACCGGGATACTTACCTCTTGGCTAACTTCTTTAACCACTTCTTCTAGGAATTGCGGCGAATCGCCCATAATTGCACCCATGTTTGCAAATATAAATCTGTCCTCCAGAAATGCTTCGATATTTCCGCTTACAGTGGCGAAGAATGGACATGATACATTAAGTTCTATCATGTCAAAGCCTACTTCTTCCGCCCTCTTTGACGCTATACGGAAAGCTTCTGGATCAGCGGCAGCTTCGATGTTGGCGATCAACGCAACGTCTGGAGGCTTCTTTTTCTTTAAAATCTCAATTATAGGCAGTTTAAGTTCTAGAGATTTTGCAAAGCCCTCTATAGGAATTCCATAGGGGCCCATGGCACCTAAACGATGAAGAAAGCATCCTTTTCCGTCTTTCATCCATCGCCTTACTGGTTCTCCTCCAAAGTACCTTCTTATAATTCGTTGCCACTCCTCTGATTCGACCTCCTCCTTCTTTCTCTGAACAAAGTCCTCGGGCATATGGCTGAGTGCGCCTATTAATATATATCCAGCTCCTGCCTCAGCGGATTTAAGTAGTATTTTGGCCACTGCCTCGTCGGGTATTGAACGGCCCATGAAAGTTGCTATTGCGCCAACCCCTATTGGAGAAGGAAGCGTTATCCCTGCAAAATCAACACTTAATCTATCATCTCTTATCATTACCTGTCACCATCTTACTTTTGCTTCGATATTTCAAGTCCGGAATTATATTAAAACATTTTGATACCTATCAAAAGTATTTATGTAGCTGCTTATAGACGTGATATTTTGAATCTTGGATGGTTTGGCTGTGGACGTTTTCCTTCTTCCATCAAAATTTGTCCGTAAGCTGCATTTATTATGGCTATTGCTGGAACAATAAATTCGGCGTCGCTTACTGGACCGAATAGAATGAAGTCTCCTCCTATAGCTATTGGCAAACCGTTTGCAATTGCGGAGCATGCTGCAGTTAACACTTCATTTTTCTTGTTAAGTAGAGATTTCCATGAAGCAATGGCGTTATGTGCTCCGCATCCACATGGATATCCGAAACGCTTTTTCGCTTCATATATTGCTTTACATGCCAGTCCTAATGTAACAATATCCATTACAACTGTATCGATGAGAATCTTGTTTATTCCGGCTGCTTTGATTTTAGGGATTAAAGTATCTAAGAGCCGTATTCTCTCCTTGTAGGAGATTACGGCCTTAGAGCTGTATGTAAGTGCTATTGCTGCCTGAATTCCGACTTCCTTAGCCTTTTGATAGACTTCATCTTTGGTTTCTGGATTAAATGAATTCAGTATGGTTCTGTCCAGTATACCAAGTTTTCTTGCAGCTTCCATGCCACTAAGAGCTGCGTCATCAGACACATAGTCTATTTGAATCGGCATTTTAGTTGCGTCTGCAGCGAATTCTAGGTATTTTTTGGCGTTTTCTGAATTAGAGCACACAACATCAAGTATGCAAGGAATCCCTACTTTATCAGTAACCTCCTCGAATTTAGTAATAAGCTCCTCTGCTGCCTCTCGGTTTATCTTTCCGTCTTTCTCGTCTTGAACCGTTTTGTCTCCTCTGTAGAATATGCTTCCTATAACGACCGTCGGATTTTCTCCAGGTTGCCCGCCAATTTTCACGCTTGCAATGTCAAAAACAAGCTGTTCCTTTTCAAACTTAAACATAACATACCCTCCAATTGGAATTGAAGAGAACAAAGACTACTCATTTAAATTTTTCCTCGACT
>CAZGXE010000115.1:0-3657 GCA_964529605.1 uncultured Candidatus Bathyarchaeia archaeon
CTTCCCCGCAGGCACAGTTTCAGGCGCTCCAAAGGTTAGGGCCATGGAGATCATTGAGGAGTCTGAGCTGACGAGGAGAGGGCCCTATGCTGGAGCTGTAGGCTACTTCTCCTATAACGGTAACGCTGACTTCGCCATCACCATAAGGACACTAGTAGCCAATGGAAACAGATGCTCCATACAGGCTGGAGGTGGAATAGTAGCTGATTCCATACCTGAAAGAGAGTTGCTTGAAACCGAATATAAGGTTAGGGCCTTAATGAAGGCTCTAGAACTCTCGGAGGATTAAACAATGAAGGTTCTCATAATCGATAATTATGACTCCTTTGTCTATAACCTGGTTCAGTATGTTGGGGAGCTAGGGGCAAAGCCCCTCGTATACCGAAACGATGAAATAACCCTAAAGCAAGCGTTAAAGATTCAACCTGAGAGAATAGTGATCTCCCCTGGTCCTGGTACACCTGAAGACTCGCGGTATTTCGGCGTCTGCTCAGAAATCCTACAGCATATGAGCCATAGAATCCCAACTCTAGGGGTATGTTTGGGGCATCAAGGGATAATCTCCGCCTTCGGCGGAAGAATAATCCCCGCGAGGAGGCTAATGCACGGTAAGACAAGCCTGATAAAACATGATGGCGATGGGGTCTTCCGGGGAGTGAGAAACCCGTTCGAGGCTACCCGCTACCATTCTCTTGTAGGAGACAGAAGAACGTTTCCTTCATGTTTGGAAATAACAGCTGAATCGATTGATGATGGAGAGATCATGGGTGTCCGACATATAGAACATCCGATTGAAGGTATTCAATTCCACCCAGAGTCCATTCTTACAATCGATGGAAAAAAGATCATAAAGAACTTTCTTGAGGGCGAATGAGAGACATGATAAGGGAGGGAATAAGAAAGCTCGTCAAAGGCTTAGATCTCTCAAGCCAAGAGGCAAGAGAGATAATGAAGGAAATATTGTCCGGTCGAGCTACAGAAGCGCAGATAGGCGCCTTTCTCACAGCCCTCAGATTGAAAGGTGAAACCTTCAAGGAGATAACGGCCTTTGCATCCGTAATGAGGGAATTCTGCTATAGAATCCGCCCAAAAGTTAGCGGCCGACTCATCGATACATGTGGAACTGGAGGAGACCGAGTGAAAACCTTTAACGTAAGCACTGTAGTAGCCTTCATCGTTGCTGGCGTAGGAATCCCTGTTGCAAAACATGGCAACAGATCAGTCACAAGCAGATGCGGTAGTGCAGATGTTTTGGAAGCTCTAGGCTTTAACCTCAATCTGGAACCAAGAGATGTTGAAAGAATAATTGAAGAAGTCGGCATAGGATTTATGTTCGCCCCGAGATTTCATCCAGCCATGAAGTACACTATTGGACCCAGAAGAGAGATAGGTATCCGAACGATCTTTAACATTCTTGGACCCCTAACAAACCCGGCTGGAGCCAACGCTCAAGTGCTTGGGGTTTACAGTAGAGAATGGCTGAGCCCCCTGGCTTACGCCCTGAAGGAGCTGGGCTGTGAAGAGGCCATGGTTGTTCACGGCGTAGATGGATTAGATGAGATATCAGTTATTGGTAAAACATCGATAGTGTGGCTTAGGGATGGGGAAGTATTCTCCACGGAAATAACCCCCAAAGACTTCGGTTTCAAAATAGCTAAGCCGGAAGAGATAAGTGGTAGCACGCCTGAAGAGAGTGCTGAACTCGCATTTAAACTCTTAAATGATCTCCTAGATGATCGAGACCCGAAGAGAAACATGGTTTTACTCAATGCTGCAGCTGGTATGGTGATTGGTGGAAAGGCGGACAGCTTATCTAATGGGATCGAATTGGCCGCCGAATCGATTGAAAGCGGAGAAGCCTACAGAAAGTTAAGGATGATGATTGAGGCTTCTGGAGGAGAAACATTAAAACTTGAGGAGTTGGAGCGAAAATATGCCTGACTTTCTGGATATTCTAGCCCGAAATGCTAGGAAATTGATTGATGAGGGATATTACGATAGTAGTGGGAAATCGGCCGCCCAGCTCATAAGCCTCAAAGAGGCGATCCTAAAATGTGAAAGAGCTCCAATAATCTCTGAGGTTAAGTTTGCTTCGCCTTCTATGGGTAATATAAGACGAAAGCCCAGCTTGAAAAGGATCATAAGAGAAATGGAGGGAGGAGGCGCCGTCGGCATATCAATTCTAACAGAGCCGAAATACTTCAACGGGCACATTAGTTTTATAGCTAAAGTTCGGAAGCATGTGAGCATACCTGTGCTTATGAAGGACATAATCCTAAGCCAAGTACAGATTGATGCAGCCCATAGGGCTGGAGCGAACGCCATCCTACTCATACAGGCTCTATTTGACAGAGGTTATTGCGAAATAGATATCGAGCGCATGATCGACTACTCTCACTCTAAAGGTTTAGAGGTTCTTTTAGAAGTGCACACGATGGAGGAGCTGCTTTCAGCGGTGAGAACGGATGCTGATATGATAGGAATAAACAACCGTAATCTGAAGACTTTGGAGGTGAATCTTCAAGTTACAAGACTTCTACTGGCAAAATGCTCCGATCTTTGGGGGAAAGTGATAGTGAGTGAAAGTGGCATAAGGAATCCTGAAGATGTACGTTTTCTACATAGATGCGGCGCTCAAGCCTTCCTGGTGGGAACATCCATCATGGAGGCCGTTAGTATTAAAGAGAAGGTGAGCGAGTTGGTGAAGGCTCTATGAGTAAAGTTCGTGTGAAGATATGTGGAATAACATCTCTCAAAGATCTTTCAACAGCTGTGGAAGCTGGAGCTGATGCCATAGGGTTTATCGTAGATGTACCTAGCTCGCCAAGGAATCTATCCATAAGAGATGCTGAGAAATTGATGGAAGCCACTCCAATCTTTGTTAGTAGGGTGGTTGTCACGGTTCCCAAAGACCTCAGCCGCCTAAAAAGGATATATGAGAAGCTAAACCCCGAGATCATTCAGCTTCACGGTGCAATTCATATGTGTAAGGAGATACGTGAACAGCTGCCGGACGCATGTTTGATAGGTGCAATCCAAATGAAGCAAAATATTAATCTAGATGTGGCTGTGAAGACAGCGGAAAAATTTGACGCAATTCTTCTAGATTCTCACTCTTCCGGCAAGTATGGTGGAACAGGTAGAACCCACGATTGGATGCTCAGTAGACGTATTAGAGATGCTATATACCCGAAACCGTTAATCCTTGCGGGAGGACTAAATCCGGAAAACGTTAAGGATGCTATACGAATCGTTAGGCCTTATGCAGTTGATGTCTCCAGCGGCGTTGAGTCGCATCCCGGAGTGAAGGATCGCGAGAAGACATTCAGGTTCATGAGGAACGCTAAGGAGGCGGAAATATGACTGAATTGAGGAGATATCCCATAAAAGGGAAGTATGGCAAATATGGCGGTCAATTTGTCCCAGAAACCCTTATGAACGCTCTAAAGGAGCTGGAAGAAGCATATGAAGAGGCAAAGAAAGACGCGGAGTTCCGGAGGCAGCTAAACGTTTATCTTTCAGAGTACGCTGGAAGGCCCACTCCCCTATATTATGCTGAAAACTTGACCAAGTCGCTGGGAGGAGCGAAGATCTACCTGAAACGTGAGGACTTAGCGCATGGAGGAGCCCACAAAATAAACAACACTTTAGGGCAAG
>CAZGXE010000116.1:0-3616 GCA_964529605.1 uncultured Candidatus Bathyarchaeia archaeon
AGACAGTCAGCGACATAGACAACATCGAGAAAGTTCGCAAGCTTTTCGAGCTACAATACGAAAGGTATCCCATTAGAACGTTTTAGACTTAAACTTTAAATCTCCCTCCACCTCGCCTTGGCAACAGTAACAAAAGCTGAGACAACCATGGTTGCTATCAAAATCAACCAACGAACCACAATCATCTCTACAGATGCATCCAACAAACCGGAATAAATCCTTATCAAACCAGCGGCATTTGACGTTGGGAATATCAAGGCTATCCAGCTAAAACTTCCAAGAAACTCTTCAGGATAGTAAACCGGTGGTATAAACACCAAAGCTATACCTAAAATGTTTGAGAGATTGTTCAATGTGTACACGCTTGCTCGCTGCAGATAAGTAGATATCAAAAAGCCCAAACTGCTGAGTGTAGCCCAGCACAAGATCAAGATGAGAATTGACCATAGAAGAGAAGAGAAAGTTAACACACCTAGCCATACGGCAAGTGCTGTAAAGAACAGCAAACCTGGAGCCGAAATCATCAAGGGAGCAAGAGCGACGCCTATAGCGTAGGAGAAAGGATGTACAGGCATGGCAACCATAATTTCTCTTATCTTTACGTATCTATCCCATGCCACATCTTGAATAGCAGCCATCAAACCTATGAAACCCACAGTTGCAACCAGTGCACCTACAAGTCCGTAGCTGAGTTGCCCTCCGAAAACTACTATGAAAAACAACGGAAGAGCACTTAGCATCCCGATAACAATAAGTATTAACGGTTGTCTCTTAAGGTCTGGAAGAGATTTTAACTCAGCGATTATCAATATATCCTTCAAAATTTTCATGTTCAATCAGCTTCGCCTCCGACCAGTTTCACAAAAACGTCTTCGAGCGTAATAGGAGCAGTTTCAGCCTTCAACCCTTTCTTTAACGCTGTCCTAACAATTTCTAATGCTTCATCCTCATCCTCAACATAGATTATCCATTTACTGCCAAATTTAACAACGCGATTGTTATTTTCAGCGAGATTTAAACTGTTAAAGTTGCCCTCCACAACAACTCGAAACTTCTCCTTTGCCAACCGCTTAATTTGTTCTGGTGTCCCTTCAGCGATTACTGTTCCCTTGTGTATTATCGCGAGCTTGTCTGAAACCATTTCAGCCTCTTCCATAATATGCGTTGTTAACAATATCGTTTTACCTTGCTCAATCATCTCCCTCAAGACGCCCCAGACTTTCCTCCTCGCGACGGCGTCCAAACCGCTTGTGGGTTCATCGAGCATGAAAATATCCGCGTTAGAGGCTAAGGCTGAAGCGATAATTGCACGTTTCTTCTCTCCACCAGAAAGGGTAGCGCATGTTCTGTTCCGTAAATCCCAAAGTTCAACAGCTTTCAAAGCTTTTTCAGAAGCACTTTTAGCTTCGCTCTTCGACATGCCGTGAAGCCTTGAAAAATAATATGAGTACTCCCACGGAGTGAAGTTGCCGTACGTTGCCACATCTTGCGGAACAACAGCTATATGCTTCCGCACTTCAACAGCCTGTGTTAAAACGTTGTAATCTAAAACGTAGGCTTCACCGCTTGTTGGTAAAAGCTGAGTGGAAATAATCCGTAAAAACGTTGTTTTACCAGCACCGTTTGGACCGAGCAAAGTGAAAAGTTCACCTTTCCGAATTGAAATGTTAACGTCCTTCAGAGCCTCAACTTCTTCTTTGCTATGGTAAACCTTACCCAGACCAACCGACTTCACAGCATCCATGCCTATTCTCCCCACACATTCATTAACTGGACACCTAGATTAAAAATTCTGGACAAAAATGAACATTTTTTTGGTCACTCCTTGCTTGTTTTCTCCGGTGGATTCGCAAGCTTCGCTTCGGAGTTAACCGATATAAACTCGGAATATTTCACTTTTCCTTTGATGACGCATCCTTCACCTATCGTGACATTTTTTCCGTAAACATCGTAGCATGAAACGTTTTCAAGGTGCACTTCTTCACCCTTTATACTCGTTGTGTAAAGCTTCCCGCTCCTGAATATTCTCCCGAGAATGGGAAATCCGAAGATCACCAAACCCTCAACTTCCTTTTTCTTGACACTTACATTAACGGCCTCTATTCCATTTTTAACGTGAGAGTTCGATCTCCTCAATTCGGCGTCAAAGTTTTCTGTAACCACCTTCCCGTCTA
Organism: uncultured Candidatus Bathyarchaeia archaeon; assembly: GCA_964529605.1. Taxonomy (GTDB): domain Archaea; phylum Thermoproteota; class Bathyarchaeia; order Bathyarchaeales; family DTEX01; genus DTEX01. Next base: position 2,175 of record CAZGXE010000116.1, read on the forward strand.
TGTCAAAGCTACCGTGAAGCTCCACAAGGTTTTTCGCTGTAACATCTCCAAAAACCTTCAGGGAACCATGGGCGCGTAACGTGTCAGTTAGCTCTGTTGCACCCCCTATACTACAGGAACCTGCAACTTTCATCACTGATCCCCTAACCCACCCGTCTATGGAAACGCTTCCCGCTGCAGAGAACGCTTTTGTCTTCACGTTTCCTAGGATTGACCCTGAACCAGAGATTTTCATCTCTTCGGCTTCAACGTCTCCTCCTATGCTCACGCTTCCAGAACACGTTATTCTTCCAACGTTTAACCCGCCTGGTAACCGTCCGCTTCCACTTATTCTAATCTCTTCAGGTGATATGAACCCTGAACCAGAAATGTGGGCGTCACCTATTCCTTCAATGTGTACCTTTCCGGAGCCGCTTACTTTGGTTGTTGGAATCTTCATCTTGCGAAGTTTCTTCTCATATTCTCTCATCTTTTCTTCCCCACTCATCCCTACTCGAGTCCTCCCGTGGATCTTAGTAAATCCCTTATCTCAATGAGAAGTTTCTTCATTTCCTTGAATCTTTTTTCAGTTTCCTTCACAGCTTCCTCGTCGGAAAGGTTTAGATATTTTAACTCTTTCAAAACTTCAGCCTCCAACTATTCCTGCGCTGCTTTGAGCATATCCCGAATTTCTTTTAACACCCCAATTACGTCGTCCAGTTCTTCCAGAGTTGCTCTTTGATGAGCACGCAGCATGTTTAACTTAGCCCTTTCAGAGGGTTTTATCGATTCTGCGGGTAACTCCTCGCTTCCTATGGCCATGCCTAGAACTGCCAGAATTCCAGCGACTATTATGGCTAAGGAGGCTATTATCCCAGCAACTATGAAGTTGAAACCATGATAAACGGCGAAGTATATGCTGATGGCTGGAACTCCAAAACCTAGAAGTATGACGGATAAGGCTGCTAAGACGGAGCTTCTCATTTCTTGTTCTCCCCCTTAAAGAGTTTATGGATATTTTTAGGCGTTAGAACAAAGCTGAACTCTGATGGTGCGTAATACTTTACCGTTGGAAGTCCTTCCACCTTCTTTTCTTCTCTCACTTCTCTCACCAAACCTAGCTTTTTTAAACCGTTGAGGTGAAGATAAGCTAATGGATAAGGCAAGTTAAGCTCTTTTGCCAATGCATAAACGTTTCTGGGTTCCTCGTAGAGGGAAGCTATCATCTTTAATCTTATAGGATTCGCCAAAGCTTTCAAGATTTTCACCATTTTTCTGTCTTCAGTTTCATTCAATTAGTTCTCCTCAACGGCTGAAATATATCAGAAATTTATTATATATAAACTTTTTCTTATATAGTTCTGAATAATCTTGGAACACCCAAATCAGCGGTAGTTTTATACTGAGTCCTACGCACTCCTAAGGCAATTTCAACGAATTCTCTCAGAGTAGAATTTGCGAAT
>CAZGXE010000117.1:0-3372 GCA_964529605.1 uncultured Candidatus Bathyarchaeia archaeon
AGAAACTTGGTGCCGCGAATAAGTTTTACCTGAGGATTCAGACTTCAAAAACTTTACTAGCAGAATCCAAAAGCTGATGAAGGAAAAAGATTAATTGTTACTTCTAGACTATGGGGAGATAATCATCCTATAAGGGAGAGGAGGACGCTTGTATCCGAAGGTGTACTTTGAGATGGTGTCCGCGGCCTTCACTTTAATCACGAGTATGAGTTTATCAGCAGCCTTCCTCCCCCTATTTGCTCGAGAACTTGATCAATCTGGGGTTCTAATCGGACTTGTTTCCTCAGCATGGTTTATTTCGAGAATTTTCACCGAGATACCCTCAGGCATGATGGCTGATCGTTTCGGCCGGTACAGGCTTATGGTAGGCGGCCTTGCGCTTTCAGCATCTGGAGCTTTCTCATGTTCGATGGCAAACACGATTTATCTACTGATTCTCGGTAGGGCACTTTGGGGTTTAGGAACATCTCTCTTTTTTATGACTAGTTCAGCTATAATCTTCGACCTTTTTAAATCAAGTAGAAGGGGACGAGCTCTCGGAACATACCAGGGAACGGAATTCATTGGCAGCTTTATTGGTGCGCCGATCGGCGGATACATAGCGACAATTTTAGATTATAGAAGCGTCTTTTTAGTGTCAACTTTGCTCGCATTTTGTTCCTTCCTAATAGTGCTTTTATCAGGGGGTGTTCAGCGGAGAGATGTGAAAAACATTGAGTTATCCCCCGTATCATCATTAAGAGAGTGTTTGCCCGGATTTAAGAAAAAGACCTTGACAACGATTTACATAAACTCGTTCTTTAGGATGCTTGTTATGGTGGGGGTAGCCGGAACGGTCTTCCCGCTATATTTAAATCTTCAACTTGGAGTAAGCGTTGAACTCATAGGCTTAATAATCAGTATGAAGAGGGCGGGAATGATAGTTGCAACCGTTATCTCAGGCTACTTATCGGATAGATTTGGTAGGAAACCAATAATAGCGTTAGGTTTTCTCTTAGAAGCAAGCTCTCTATATGCATATACGCTTTTTTACACATTTGATGCATTGCTCGCCCTTGGTTTTCTAGAGGGCTCAAGTAACGGCATGATCCTAACATCACTTATGGTTCTCCTATCCGAGGCGGTTCCCTCAAAATATAGAGGAAGCGCCATTGGAATGTACAGAACCTTCATGGATTTAGGCGGATTCGTTGGACCCTTACTATTTATGATCGCATACGATTGGCTGGAAATCTATCCTACATTTATTCTAGCGGCTGGAATCCTCCTATCCAATGCTATGCTAGTATCCCTCACTGGAAAGCAAGGGATCCAAAAGGGGTAACACGTAGGGTTTTAGGCATCTTGCAAATTAATAGGATCCCTCAGCCTCATGAGAATGTTTTGTTTTTCACTAACTCAGGTTTGTTTATCTTCCGGTTCTCACGTCTAGTTCAGAAATTTTATAGGTATGGAGTTTAGGGTTTAACTATGACTTTAACAGTGCCTTCGAGTTCCCTTTTTAGGGCCTGCTCAAGCCGATCTAAAGGTATTATGTGTGATATTAGGCTTTTAACATCAACCCTTCTGGAGGCTATTAGCGATATGGCTTTATCCATTGAATAGGGATTTATGAAGCTGCCGAGAATCGTTAACTCTCTTCTATAAACCTCGTAGGGGCTGACCGACGCCTTATCCTCTTCAGGAGCAACTCCAAATACAAGTATCTTCCCTCCTAAACCGGCTATTCTAATGGCTTCCTCCAAATATTTGGCGCCGCCCACGGCCTCCACAACTACATCAACCCCTAAACCTGATGTTTCACTATTCACAGCCTCTAGAAGAGATTCTTCAGATGGATTCACCACTATGTCGGCTCCAAGCTCTTCAGCTAGCCGCCTCCTAAACTCTATAGGCTCGGACACTATGACTAACGAGGCTCCGAGGAGTCTAGCTAGCTGAAGATGCATGAGCCCTATCGGCCCGGCTCCTATAATGGCGGCTGTGAAACCTGAGCTAGGTGAAACTCTCTCCCATCCATGTATGCAGCAGCTTAAGGGCTCTGTTAAAGCAGCTTCCTCAAAGGAGGTTTCCTCAGGGATTCTGTAAGCGAGCCGCGCTGGCACCTTAACGTATTCTGCGAACGCTCCGTCACTAACAACTCCTATAGGGGACCATTCACCGCACAGATGTCTCTTACCGGACCTACAGAAAGCACAGTAGCCGCATGTCACCGTTGGATCCACCACTACGGGGTCACCTATGGAAAAGCGGTTTGACGCTTCTGCACCTGCTTTTACAACTTCACCTGAAAACTCATGTCCAGGAATTAGAGGATACTTAGCTATTCCCGCTTTTCCCTCATAGATATGTATATCTGTGCCGCATATGCCGCAAGCTTTCACCCTTACAAGAACGTCTCCTCGACCAATAGAGGGCTGCTTAAACTCCATTATTTTCAGGGAAAACGGCTTCTTTATGTATGCAGCTTTCATAATGACAACCTCAAACTTCTTTTATTCGCATCAATTGATAAATGTAATTATTTTTATTGCTAGCTAATGCTTGAAGGGTTTGCATGTCGCAACCTTTTCTTCGTTTTTATCGGTTATGGACTATTTTAGACATTTGCTCTTCTGCTTGAATTCGAATATCTGATTTGTCAGTATGCTAGTAGAGAGAAGCCGGCTGTGAAGCAGTCGCCTAGTCCAACAGTGCTTAAAGGTTTTTCAGCGATCTTCATGGGCATGAACCATAATACGTAGTTATTCATGTTGAAGGAGAAGTCTCCTATGGGTCGGCATCCTTCCCTGTTTAGCTCCCTTTTAAGCGCGCGGAATCTCCTCAGTCCCTCACCGCTCAGAGACGTATTTCTCCCCCTTACTATTTCTTCTATTTCATTTAGATTACAGAATTTTCCGGTTACAGCTTTAGCCATAGCAACACAATTGCCCGCAGCCATAGCCTCTGAGAGATTCTTCTCCACGGTTTTCCGCGAGATCGCAATGCAGAAATCCTTTGTGTGAAGAACTATTTTTTTCAAATTAATTTTCTTGGCTAGAAGAAGTAATCCCTTTAGAAGGGCCTCTATTTTTAGGTCTCCGCTGATCTCTCTGGAAAGATTCTTCTCGCCAAAGGAGCTGAGGCATTGAGCAAGTTCACTTTCATTTAAGCCCATTCCGTCAATTACTTCATTCAGATGGGTTAATGTGGCTTTGAGAACGTTTAAGTCTGTGAAGAATGCGAGCTCCAAATGGATTTTAACGTCGCCGGCCTTTTTCCATTCGTTTAGCAAGTTCTTTGTAAACCTGATCCTCTCGAGATATTCTTCTCTGGAAAAACGTTCACTCTCCACCATCATATGGTAGCCTGAGATTAAAGCTAAATCTACCT
>CAZGXE010000118.1:0-3214 GCA_964529605.1 uncultured Candidatus Bathyarchaeia archaeon
CCACGATAACCGCTGGCCCTGAATCTTCTCCAATAGTTAAAACATCCCGGTATGCCTTCATACAACTACTCTCCACAAGTTTAAAAAACGCTCAAAATAAAAGATTTTCGTAATTTCGCTTGGCGTGCTAATAGATATCATAAAAAATAAGGGTGGTTTAAGGATTTTCTCTCATTATTTTTACTCAATCATGTGTAGAGGTTCATTGAAGATTTCCCAGTTACGATGTTTTGATTTTCTTTCTGAGGGCAGTTTATAGCCTCTCGCCCAGACAGTTCCGTCCTTTTCGTATATTGAAGTTACAAGCAATTCTTGATCTTTGACTTTATAGAAGAATTTTTCCCCTCCACCCTTTGTCATAAATACAGGAAACACTAGGTTATTTACTTCTTTCACTATTTTGTTTCCGTTAAAATTCGCCGTAAGGTATCAAAAAGTATTCAATCTTCTGTTTATCATAAAGGCGGCTATCATATTGTGTTCTTTCAGCCCAAGGAAGGCGCATTCTATTTGTGAATGAAGAACAGCCCCCACGCGATGACATTTGGGATGACGCCATCTCTCACCCAGTGTTTAACGGTTCCACGATTTACATATCCAAATGCAGCTCCCGCCCCAGACCTAGAAGCATGAGGGGACTGCTACTATGGTCATTGCAACCGGCTTGAAACATCCTATGAGAACAATTAGGCCAGGTAAAATTCCAATCACATATGTAACGGAGAAGGGGGGTGTGAAGTTCCATCCAACATATGTTTTTCTATTAATACTGGCCCAGGGAATGGAGTAAGCAACGAGATATAGACTGTAGGGAATGGCCCATTATTATGGAAGATGTGAAGAAACTAATATTAATTAATCCATGAATGGCTGTAACAAAAAGGCGGATGGAGGCTGAGCGGCAGATAGCGGCAGCTGCAGTGACTCTGTCCATGCTAGACATGGATAGAAAAGAAAACACTTAGAAAGACTAAGACAAAGCATCAGAAAGCCTCCTAAACTTTCGCGCTCTGAACCCACAGGAATCTCTATACTCCTTCCGAATAGAGGAATGGATGAAAAATTGAACTTTCTTTTCTATAATGATTGAGCACCGTTGCCTTCAATGCATATAATATCATTAAAAGTGATAGACGCGTAGAGAAGCCTTCAAATAATCAGCAGCTTACTGTCTTTCTGGTTCGCATATCAGCATAGGTTGATAGGTGCCGGGTTTATATTTTCTGATGGTCACGTAACCCATTTCCCTTATCCATTTTTCAATAATTGAGATCTGTTGCTCATAGGGGGAGTGAACTTCTATTATTACACGTGGTTTACATCGCTCAATAGTTTCCTTCGCGCCTAAAAGAACTGGGAATTCATATCCTTCTGTGTCGATTTTTATTAAGCCAACATTCTCAAGTTTGAAGCTATCAAGCGTCTTCATGGGAACCTTAATCGTTTTCCCTGCGAAACATTCAGCTTTGTATGCAACACTATTGTATACGGAGATCTCATGCAGATTCAGCGTTGTTTCCCCATTTTTCTCACCTAACGCTACGTTATATACGTGGACGTTGGATGGGGCTTTTTTCATCAAATACTTATATGGCTTGGGGCTCGGTTCGAAGGCGTGAACCTCGAAGCCCTTTTTGGCGACATATTTCGTCCACATCCCGAAGTTTGCTCCAACATCGACAAAGCATCCGTTGTTTAGGGGCCTCATATAGGGTTCAATCACTTCTTCACTACCAATTGGGAGGAGGTTCCCGCCGAACCTTAAATTTATTTTTTGAAGTAGCCTATGCAACGTGAGACGGAGAATTCTTCGGCTCCAGATGTACTCTTCAATGTAAAATTTTATCTCGTAGATTAGTTCACCAATTTTCATGTTATCTTCTAATAATTTTTCTTCTTGAAGAGTATATGTAAATTACTCTATTTGAGAAAAATAGATGACGTCGAAGAATAAAAAAGAGTTTTTTAGGGGAGTCTTAACGTTTCCTTTTCGCCGCTTCCTCAAGCGCAGCTACGCCTGCCAGCTTCCTACCCATGAGAAACTCTATTAGCGCACCTCCAGCCGTGCTTATGTAACCCATTTTGTCAGCCAATCCTAGACTATGAACTGCAGCTACACTATGCCCTCCACCTATAAGCGAAAACGCCTTTGAAGAAGCTATTGCCTTAAGTAGGCCTTTAGTTCCCTTCCTGAACTCTTCCTTCTCAAAGACACCCGGTGGACCACTGAAAACTATTGATTTAGCCTTCATGATTAGCCCGCTGTATCTCTCAATGGTTTTTGTTCCGATGTCATATATAGGATGGTCTGTTGGCAGCTCTTTAACGGTTATTTCTTTTCTCTTCCCTTCAACCTCAACAGCTAAGTCTGTCGGGGTCTCGATCTTTCCAAGGTGCTTCTCCATCAGCTCCTTTATTCCCGGAATCAGATCGAGCAGCTCATTCTTCTTAAGCAATTCCATGTTCGGTTTTCCAAGGTTGTAGCCCTTAGCCGCTAGGAAGAGATGCCCGGTTACACCAGCCGTTAAAACACAGTCTGCAACATTATTGTCCAGTACATACTTTGATATTCTAAGTGAGTCGTCGGCTTTGGCTCCGCCGAGTATGTATATGCATGGTTTCTCAGGGTTCTCTACGACTTTACTTAGCGCCTTAAGCTCCCTCTCCATTATTCTCCCAGCTGCACTTGGGAGAACTGCTGTGAAACCAACTATTGAGGCATGGCTTCTATGGGCAGCCGCGAATGCGTCATTCACGAATAGATCCGCCAGCGGTGCAAGGTTAGCTACGAGCTCGGACTTCGCATGCTCCTCCGGCGAGGCTTTCTTTCTCTCTCCGGGAAATTTTCTAACGTTATCTAGAACAAGTATTTCCCCGCTCTTGAGCTCCCTTATGGCTTTTTTAGCTTTTTCACCGTAGACATCATCCACAAATTTCACCGGTTTCCCAAGGATTCCGCCGAGTATTTGGGCATGTTGCTCGAGAGGAATGAAGTCTGGTTCACCCGGCCTACCTTGATGGGCTAGAATAACAACCTTAGCTCCCTTCTCTGAGAGCTCTCTTATGGTTGATTCACCATGGGCCCTGATTCTTGTGTCATCTAGAATCTTTTTTGTTTGCGGATCTACTGGTGAGTTGAAGTCTACCCTCACTAGAACTACCTTATCTTTAACATTAAAGTCGTCTAGGGTTAAAAATTTCGGCATATCACATT
>CAZGXE010000119.1:0-2994 GCA_964529605.1 uncultured Candidatus Bathyarchaeia archaeon
CTGATGCAAAGAAACAGTGTACCATTTAAGTATTTTCCATCTTTCCGCTCTGCACGCGCGAAAATACCGATTCTAAATGAAAAATTATGATCTATCTTATCTTGCAGGAAGACCCCTCTGCTTATCTATTCTAATGGTTACTTCCACGTTTACCAACACTTATTCCATAAAAATACCGAATTAAATATTCTCCACAAGGATTGCTACGCTGCATTCACACCAAAAAAGGAAGCTATAACTGAAGCTATTAAAAGAACGGAGCCTAATATCTCATCGTTATGCATGAATGGATCCTCCGGAATCCTCTGGGAATATTTTAGTTAAAATTATTGCTTTGGTGAGGTAACTAATTTTTTCTGTCTTCTTCTTAGATGTAGCAACTTAAGGTTTCCATCTTAAGTGGTTGTAGTAGATATGAATGTTTGGCAGGAGAGTTTCCAGCATTATGCGGCTCTCTTTCATCTCTTTGCTGAGATGGCGTTACAATTTTTCGATCGCTTTGAGGGCGTCTCGGTAGATTTTGGCGCTTATGTGGAAATTTACTTCTATCAGCTTTGCTAGCATTTGTTTGGCTTCTTGCTTCGTAATCATTTTTCTTTTCGTAGCTTTCAGAATTATAAAGATTGTTCCTCTTGGGCTTAGTCCGAGTTGCCGTGCAGCCTCTCTAGCGTTCGATTGGTCGATGAGGATGAGTTCTTCATTTTTTTGTTTAGCTAGTATTATGGACTGGGCTTCGCCTCTGTCTATCCCTGTCATCTGCGCGAGCGCCTCAGACTTTTTCATGTTCTCTCTGGTTAAGAGATCTTCGACAATCCATCCTTCATTTAATGCATGTTCTATTACGTAGGCGTCTGGGTATCCCCCTATTTTTCCGCGGTCAACGGCCTCCATCTTTACCTCAGGCGGTATCTGAATCTGGTTAAAGGCCTCTTTTAGAAGGTGAAGTTTGCCCAGTCTAGCCAGGTATATGAGGGGTGTAGCGTTAGAAACTGGCAAGCCGGTTCGTTCACTCCTTAAAGGCGGCTTCGATGTCCTCTTCAAGATCCTTCATGGAATATTGAAGCTGAATTCCTTCTTCTGCCGCTAACTTCATCATCTCCCTTAGCGTGATGCCCGCCAGCCTTGCCGCACGCCATAAAGTCACTTTCCCCTCACGGTAAAGCCTTAAGGCCCTCTCCGTCTTCCACTCTTCGATCGCCTTTGCTAAGAGTTTCCTAATCACAGTGGCCCGATCAGCCTTCTCCTCCCTCTCTATCTCTCTTAGGTCCCTTGCAATTTCCTCGGGAACACGTGTGGAGATAACTTCCATATATTTTCACCGTACACATTCATGTGTAAACGATACATATAAACGTTTACGCAATGCCGTGGACGATCGCCTTGTGATTACATATACAAGTGAAGTAAGAATTGCTTAAAAACTAGAACTTTCCCAGATTTTAGGATTTAGAATCGAGTTTATATGTCTCCCTTCTTTCCTCTATATTTTCTAAATAAGATCTCTTCGCCAGACATCCTCCTTCTCCACGAGGATCTCTAGGATATCTCCGCGAACCCTGCTTGTTCCCGCGGGATAATTGCGATATTAAACTCCTTTTCTGGTTTACCCATATCCTCCAAAATGGTGGATATTGCCTCAATAATATTTTTGAGAGTTTTGAGAGCTTCATCAACACTTCTTCCCTGCGTAACAGCCCCTTTAATGTCGAGGCATTTTGCAATAATCCATCCGTCAAGTCCTTTTTTAAGAACAACCCTGTAGGTAGGTCGAAAATTAACCTCTGCACTATTCCCTCTTACCTCAACCTCTTCGCTTCGTATAGTATTAGAATCTTCCACTAACGTGTGAGATGGTTTAAGCAATATTTGTTGCGCCATAATGTAAACGCTTCAATTTTCTACTCTAAAGCTCTCAACAACCAATTAAACTTTTGCATGAAAATAGAAGATTTGCTAAACCTCTCCCATTTTTGCATAGCCCTCTTATTTTTGAAAAGTAGTAGAATAGTGGGGATTAACCATGAACCAAAAGTTATAGAAGAGGCGATCAAACTCTGCATTTTTAAACTTTCTCCTTCCATATCTCCCAGAAAATCATTTCAAAGTAACTCTGCCCTTCCCCCGGGGTGAAATAGTAACAAAAGCGAGGACGCTTAAAGAACTAAACAATTAAGTGAGCAGCTATACTCTCAACAACCTATTGACGCTATAAATCCTGTTTGAATAGCTGTCAACACCCAGAGAATAAGCCTGTTCCCCTATCCATAACGGCCCCAATCTACGGTGGGTTTAGCCACCTACTGGTTTATAGACCTCATTTGAAGCCAAGCCCTTTTCCTTAGCCGTCTTGGAAAAAGATGATTATTCACCCGAAGTCTATATGAGTGGTTATCAGCCCCCGGCGCATGCGGATTGCTACCATCAACAGATCTAGAAACGATTTCAGCTCACCTAATTTTTATTAGTTTTCGCTGAAGGCCTACCGTAAAATTTAGATTCCCCCTACGGGATATATGGCACTTCCGTTGAAATGTATGTATCAATAATCGTCAAGTTGTCTGCAACCTCTTCTCCGCTTTCTCTCTAAGCTTCAAAACGGCTTTCTCATTGAGAACTAGCTTATCCCTAAGTTCGGTTATACTAAACCTTTTCCTAAGATCATCGAACTGATTCGGAACATGCTCCGCCAGTAGGATATTCCTAATTCCAGGCTTTCCATAGATGCAGAGGACCTTACTCTCTCTTCTTAGAACGTACTCAATAAAAAATGATTTTCTCCTCCTCCCTGTCGGTAATTACTCCTGCCAAGGTGTTCATCTGCCCTCATACACTTAAAGAGGGTGAAGAGGAGAACTTGTCGGAATTCAGTGGTTTATACGCAGGCTTTCAATTCCCCTTATTGAGATTTATCTCTTGAAACCGATATGCTTTCTCGCTTCTTTGGCTGTTTTAGGGCTTTTCCAGCCTCCTCTAGGAGATGCTCTTCGATTATCT